>SLJM01000104.1 GCA_007135085.1 Myxococcales bacterium | reverse complement strand
TGAGTCTTGGGTCTTGAACGACGCCCTTCGAAGGTCTCGGCCTGATTCCAACTCCCAGGGTATTCGGCAGGGTAGAAAGAGATTCCAAAAAACCTGTAAGAATTTCCTCCACTCTTCGTCTCTTTTGGTGAAGGGGCAAAAAAGCCTCTTTGAGTGACTGACCTTTCACCAATGGAGAACGCCATGAGCGAAGAGAATGAAACTTGCTGTAATTGCCAGACCATCACCGACTGTCCCTGCTGCGCCAATTGCCAATGCTCCCAGAATAACTGCGAGGATTGCGTCTGTTGTACTGATGAGTGTCAGTGCACGCCGGAATGTCAGTGCAGCTGCTGCTGATCAGAGGATGCTGATTAACGCCATTAATTCGCTCCAGCCCGCTGAAAGGATGACCCCATGTCGAGCGACGAAGATCTGCTAAATTCCCTTCTTGAGCGCTGGGAGACCATGCGCCAACGACTGGTGGGCCACCTCTGCACCCGTGGTTGGAGCGAAGACGACGCGCAGGATCTCTTCGGCGAAGCGATCCTGCGCGCCGCCGAGCGGCACCACAAATTAGCGGACCACGACGCCGCCGAGAGTTGGTTCTGGCAACTCACCAATCGCCTGGCCATCGACAAAGCTCGCACACAAAAACGTCGACCCCGCACCAGAGCCAATATCGAGTTAGACACTCTCCCTGCCGACGAACCAGACGACGAAGATGTCTGTTCGTGCAGCATGGAACTACTCGAAGAGCTCCCCGACTCATATCTCGACATTCTAAAAACCATCGACGTCGACGGCCTGGCCGTCAAAGACTACGCCCACCACCAGGATATCACTCCCAACCTGGCCAGCGTCCGCCTCCACCGCGCCCGCCGCGCCCTCCGCGACAAACTCTACGACACCTGCCAGACCACGAGCGTCGCCGAGTGCATGGAATGTAGTTGTTGAGGGGGGTTAGCCAGCCCCGTCCCACTGCGAAATTTGCTGTTCCCGTTGGATTCGCCCCCGTCCCCCACACAACCCCGATGATCACCCTTCCGCTCATCCGCTATCATCCGTTTGAATCTTCCGCTCTCCGCTCCTCAGCGTTTCGCCTTCAGCTCTTCCGCTCTCCGCTCCTCAGATTTCTTCGCTAAACCTCCGCTGAAGTTGACAGAAAGTGATTGGTATCGTTAACAGGAGTGGCCTAATTGGGACGCGCACTATTTCTATACCAGGGACGTACAGTTGCTCGATATACAACAGGTCACCCCGGCCCTCGACAGGTCGGTCAGTCTGAGGCGGCAGGTCACGGCCCAGGCGATGCAGGTTTTCGGTGGTTGGGGCTATCGAGAGATTCAGATTCCGCTCCTCGAGCATTTCGATGCTTTGAAGCGGGGGCTCGATGAAGATCAGATCGCGCGCAGCTTTCGGTTTGTGGATCGGGCGGGCAATCTGATGGTGCTGCGCCCGGACGTCACCCCGGCAGTGGCCAAGACCTACGCCTATCAGTTGCGCGGTCTGCCGCTCCCCCTGCGGGTCAGTTATGCCAATAAGGTGGTCCGCGTAGAGCGGGCCTTCGGGGCCGCTCAAGTCGAGAGCTACCAGCTCGGCGCCGAGCTCATCGGCGGCCAGGGCGTGGTGGCCGACGTAGAAGTCCTGTTGGTGGTATTGGAATTGTTGGAGCGCCTCGGCCTTCGCCAATTTCACGTCAACCTGGCCGACCACAAGCTGGCCCAATATCTGTTGAGCACCAGCGGGGCCCCCCGGCGGATTCGCCAGGAGGTTCGCGAGGCGATTTTGGCCCGCGATCCCGACGAGGTGCGGCGCATTCTTCGCGACCTGGGCACCCGCAACCGCTACGTGGAGGCCATCTCCGTGCTGGCCGGACTGGAAGGGGGCCTTCAACAGCTCGACGTCATTGAAAATGCCATCCCCGACGACCCGGCTCTCTTCGAGCGCATCGCCTATCTGCGCGATGTGGAGAAGACCGTCGACGAGCTGGGCTACGGCCGACGGGTGCGCATCGATCTGGGCGAATTAGACGGCCCCGATTATTATACGGGCATCGGCTTTAGCGTGGTCTCCGAGGGCGCCAGCCGTTGGATCGCCCGTGGCGGTCGCTACGATAAACTCATCGGACTCTTCGGCGTGGACACCCCGGCCGTGGGCTTTTCATTCTCTCTGGAGACTCTGGTGGAGCTTCTCCATCCGAAGATGGCCCGGGGAACCCGACGGCGACGAAAGCACGAGCTGGTCAACGTCTCCGAAGACGCCCCGGCCATGGGCTTTGAGAAAGCCCTGGAGCGACGACGCAACAATCTGTCGACCCGTATTGTCAATCGCCGTCAGGAGAAACGATGAAACGAGCAGAGACCCTGCGGCTGGCCTTCCCACTATGCGGTGAGCTCGACCTGATCTGTGAGCAATTCCGGGCCTGTGGCTTCGCCATCCCTGATCTGAGCATGCCCGGCCTGCACAAGCTCGACGATCCCCTGGCATGTGGCTACGACTTCGAGATCTTCCCCCTCGACCCCGGCGACGTGGGCACCTACGCCGAACACGCCATCAGCCATATGGGAGTAGTCAGCACCGATCTGTTGCGCGAGACTCAATCCGAGGTATGGCGGCCCTATACCTTTACCTTCGGCCAATATCCGATGGTCTTCGCCGCCCCTCGCGGTGAATCCTTCGCCAGCATCTCCACTCGCCCCCACGTGCGCATCGCCACCCCCTATCCGATGTTGGCGCGCCAATATTTCGCCCATCGGGGCATCCCCGTCGAAGTGGTCGATGTCTCCGACTCCTATACGGCCTGTCTTCTGGGGCTGGCCGACGCCTTCGTGGACCGCCTCGAAGATCCGGCGCCCATGATGGAGCACGATTTTCGCGTCCTAGAAGTGCTGGAGTACAGCCGCCTCAAATTGGTGGTCAACCGCGCCCTGGGCTCGCGGCGACGGATCGCCATTCAAGCCCTGGTCAAGAGTCTGGAAGAACACGAACCGGAGGCTCCCGCACCGGTGGACATTCCCTTCGAGATGCAGGACGAGTTTGACCCGGGCCCCTATCTGGAATTCGACAACGGCTCCGAAGAAGAAGAACAGCTTGAGTCTTGAGTCTTGAACGACGCGATCCGACGAATATAAATGATCGCGCAACCGCTCAGACTCACTCCCAAGCACACAAAACCAAACGCGATCAACGAAGCCACTCCAGAAGGACCAAAAGTGAATTGGCAACGCCGCTATTTCAAAGGTAAAAAAGTATGGGTACAGGTCGACGACGACGGCGAGTTAGTCGTCGAAAACGGTCGGGTTCCCATGCGTTATCAGAACAGCGAAAACGCCAAGATCTACAACGCCAATCCACGCAACGTGTCGTCGAAAACGGCGGACCAGATCGAGTCCAAAGATTCCTCCTCCCGATCGTCGGGAACAAAATCGAGGTCAAAAGGCCTTAAGATTAGCGAGCCCGCCGGCCCCCTGCGCCAATCGCAGAGTGTTCCGGACGACCTCTGCGAGGTCCCGGAGCCGCAAGAGGGCATCGTCGAGATTCACACCGACGGCGCCTGCTCGGGAAATCCCGGCCCCTGCGGCTATGGCGCGATCATTCGCGAGGGCTTCGACTATCTCGAACTCTCGCAATATCTGGGCCGCGGCACCAATAATATCGCCGAATTGACGGCCATTAAGATCGCCCTGGAGTCGGTGGAAGACAAAACGAAGCCAGTGCGGTTGTATACGGACAGCAGCTACTCCATCGGTGTATTGACCAAGGGCTGGAAGGCCCGGGCCAACCGGGAGTTGATCTTGTCTATCCGAGATTTAATCGATGAATTCGACGACTTGCAGATCCTGAAAGTCAAAGGCCACGCCGGCGATCCTCTCAATGAACGAGCCGATGATCTGGCCACGGGTTCACTCCAGGATCGCCGCAAATAGAAGATCTTAATTTTTTAAGGAGCACGGACGTTCATGGTGACCACCGCCGAAGAAGTTCCCGAACCAACTCCGAAAAACGACGACGAGGCATTCCAGGCCCATATCGATGAGGCCAGCACCTTCGTCACCCGTGTCCGTGAAGCCCTGGCCGGTGTAGTCATCGGCCAGGACTATATGGTGGAGCGCCTCCTCATCGGACTGCTCACCGGCGGTCACGTCCTCCTCGAAGGGGTGCCCGGCCTGGCCAAGACGCTCACCGTCAAGAGCCTGGCCTCCTGCTTTCAGAGCAACTTCCAGCGCATCCAATTTACCCCTGATCTTCTGCCCGCCGACCTGGTGGGCACGATGATCTTCAATCAGGAGACGCGCGCCTTCGAGCCCCGCAAGGGTCCGGTCTTTACCAACTTCCTCCTCGCCGACGAGATCAACCGCGCCCCGGCCAAGGTTCAGTCGGCGCTGCTCGAGGCGATGCAGGAGAAACAGGTCACCATCGGCGAGGCCACCTATACTCTGGAGCGGCCGTTTTTGGTGCTCGCCACCCAGAACCCGATCGAACAAGAGGGAACCTATCCCCTGCCGGAAGCCCAGGTGGACCGCTTCATGCTCATGATCCGCGTCGGCTACCCCGACCGGGACGAAGAGCGGCAGATCATGGATCTGGTCACCGAATCGAAGACCATGCCCTCACCCCAGAAAGTGGCGACCCTCGACGAGATTATGAGGGCCCGCGACCTGGTGCGTCAGATCTATATCGACGACAAGCTCAAGGACTATATCGTCGACCTCATCGTCGCCACCCGCCGGCCCGCCGATTTCGGCCTGGAGTCGATCGCCAACTACGTCGAATACGGCGCCAGCCCGCGGGCCACGATTTATCTCAACCTCGCCGCCAGGGCCCACGCCTTCATTCGCGGCCGCGCCTACGTCACTCCGGAAGACGTCAAAGCCGTGGCCGTCGACGTGCTGCGCCATCGCGTGGTCCTGACCTACGAGGGTGAAGCCGAGGAATATACGCCGGAGAAGATCATCGCCGCAATTTTGGAGACCATCGACGTGCCCTGAGTTATCTTGAGGGTAGTTATTGGACGACACTTTCGACCGTTCGGCCCTGATGCTTCCAGACGAAATATTCAAAGCCGTGCGCCGCCTCGAGATCGTCGCCCGACGAGCAGTCGACGACCATCTGGCCGGTCAGTACCACAGCGTCTTCAAGGGGCGGGGTATGGACTTTCGCGACGTGCGAGCCTACCAGCCCGGCGACGATATGCGGGTCATCGACTGGAACGTATCGGCCCGGATGAACGAGCTCCACGTCAAGCAATTCGTCGAGGAGCGAGAGCTCACCGTTTTTTTGCTGGTCGACGCCTCGGCCTCCCAACTCTTCGGCACCAGAAATCGCCGAAAATTAGAGACCGCCGCTCAATTGGCCGCGCTCATCGCCTTTAGCGCCACTCGCAATAACGATCGGGTGGGCCTGATGGTATTTACCGACGGTGTCGAGACCTGCCTGCCTCCCAGAAAGGGACGAAAACACGTCCTCCGGGTCATCCGCGAGGTGCTCGAGCCCAACGTCACCTCAAGGGGCACCGACCTTCCGGCGGCTCTGGAATACCTGGTGCGAGTGAGCAACAAGCGCTCCGTGGCATTTGTGATCAGCGACTTTCTGGACGAGGGCTACGAGCGGGCGCTCAAGATCGCTCATCGACGCCACGAAATCGTCCCCCTGGTGGTCCAGGACCCGATGGAGCTGCGGCTGCCCGATATGGGTATCGTCAATTTTCGCGATCCCGAGACGGGACAGATCGTGGCCGCCGACACCTCCTCGAACGCCGTGCGCCAATGCTACGCTGCTCACGTCGATCGCCTCCAACGCGACCGAGAGAGGATCTTTCGAAAGCTCGAGATCGACAGCGTGCTCATCGACACCGCCAACGATCATATCGATCCCGTGGTTCGCTATTTTCGACGACGCGCCAAACGAGGATGAGGAAGAGGAAGTGAAGACGCCCGGACACAGCGCGCGGTGGGGACGGGGATTGGCCCTGGTCTTGCTGCTCGTCGCTCTGCCCTGTGCGGCCGCTGCCGAGCCCTTCGTCTCTGAATCGTCGATGGAGGCCGACACCCCGGTCGCCGTCGGCGATCGCCTTGTCCTGACCACCATGATCGAACACGGGCCGGGAGCCCAGGTGGAGATCACCAGCCCGCCCGAGGGCTCGCGCTGGCGAGAGCTTCGCCGTCAGGTGAGCACCGACGACGGCGACTCACGAGCGACCACGAAGGCCGTCATCGACTACGCCATCTTCCGAACGGGCCACACCACGGGTCCGCCCGTGTCGGCGCGCATCACCGACGGTGACTCCACAGTCGACATAGGGCTCGATCTACACCCCGTCGACGTAGAGTCCGTCTCCAGTGAAGGCGATCCCCTCAGCGCAGCTCGCGGCCCCTGGCCCCTCCTCGGCGAAGGCCTGTCGATTGTCTGGTTTGCCGCCGGGACCGCCGGATTTGGCTTTCTCGTGCTGCTGGGCGCAATCGCCATTCGACGGCGACGCTATGCCGACGAGCCGGCCCTGGAAATTCCCGCACACGAAGCGGCCCGCGCCGATCTGGTCAGCTTGCAGGGGGGACCGCTTCTAGCAGATCAACGGTGGCACGAATTCTACGTGCGCCTCTCCGAGATCGTCCGCCGCTACCTGGGCCGGCGCTTCAGCTTCCCCGGCACGGAGCTGACCACTACCGAGATCTGTGCGCGACTAGGCGACGTCGACGACGCCCCGGCCACGGCGGACTTCGACGAGATCGGCCGGTGGCTTCGAGCCTGCGACCGCGTCAAATTTGCCGGCTATCTCCCCTCCGAGGCCGAGGCCCTTCAGGCGCTGGATGAGGCTTTCGAAATCATCGTCAATACAAAGCCCGACGAGCCCGTCGACGAGGGGCGATCAACCGCCACCGCTTCGGGAGGTGCGAAATGAATATCATCGCCCTCCTCGGTGGAATTGAATTTGCCTACCCGAAGATCTTATTGCTCCTGGTGTTGATGCCTCTTCTGGCCTTCTGGCTGATAGCACCCCGGTTTCGGCAGAAGCGAAAACCCACCTTTTTATTCTCCGGTGCTCACCGCCTGGCCACTCGTCACAGGGGCTTTCGAATCTACCTGCGGCCCCTGCTCGATATTCTATTCGTGCTAGGGTTGACATTGCTCGTCGTTGCCATCGCCCGTCCTCAAGTGGTGGAATACGATGAAGCAAAGGTAGAGGGGATCGACATCTTCGTCGCCTTCGATATGTCGGGCTCCATGCGCGCCATCGACCGCACCGAAGAGGAAGTGCGCGCCATGCATCGCGACGGCAAAACGCCACAAACTCGCTTCGATGAAGCAAAAGACACGCTCCTCCATTTCGTAGAGAGTAGGCCCAACGACCGAATAGGGGTCGTCCTCTTTGCCCGCGAGGCATTCTTGCAGGTGCCGCTCACCTTGGACCACGAGCTCATCCGCGAGCAGATCGCCCCCCTGGAGTTGGGCGATATTGAAGAGGCGGGCACGGCCATCGGAAACGCCGTGGGCCGCTCCCTGGCCGGATTGGAGCATAGCGACGCCGGCACGCGGCTGGTCATCCTCATCACCGACGGCGACCGCCGCGGTGGCAATCTCTCGCCGATGCAGTCCGCTGAGATGGCCCGCAAGATGGGCGTCAAGATCTACCCCATCCTGGTAGGCGCCGACGGGGAAGCGCTCATCGCCACCGGCCGCGACCGAGTCAGCCGCCAGACCGGCTATCGGCGCGTGGAATTTCCCGTCGACCCCGACTTGCTCCAGGCCATGGCCGACAAGACGGGCGGCCAATATTTCCGGGCCCTCGACGCTCGCTCCATGCGCGATGACCTCCACGAAATCCTCGATCAATACGACCGCACCCAATTGGAGGACCGCGGCCGCACGCGCCACCACGAGCGCTATCAGATCTTCGTCTTATTCGCCCTGCTCCTATTTAGCGCCCACTTTTTGGGGCGCCATCTAGTGTGCCGAACCTTTCCCTGACCGAGTCCTACGATGGTGTTCGCCCAACCGGACAACCTGTATTTCTTCGGACTCTTCGTCCTCTTCGCCGCCGCCTGGGTAAGCTATTCCCTGTGGCGCCGGAGGGTGCGGGAGCGAATCGGAGACGAGGCGCTCATCGACGCCATGACCGTCGACTTCGATCGCCGCGGCCCGGTGGTGCGGCGCATCATGCAGCTTCTGGGGATGGCGTTGCTGATTCTGGCGCTGGCCAGACCGCAGTGGGGAATGACCGACGAGGAGATCGAGCACCAGGCCATCGACGTGGTCTTCGCCCTCGACCTTTCGCGAAGCATGCTCGCCGAGGATATCGCCCCCAATCGACTTACCGCGGCCAATCAGGAGCTCCATCATATCATGGAGCGCCTCGACGGAGACCGGGTGGGCCTGGTCATCTTCACCTCTTTGAGCTTCGTCCAATCGCCGCTGACCACGGATTACGGCTCGAT
>SLJM01000361.1 GCA_007135085.1 Myxococcales bacterium | reverse complement strand
GGCCAAGGCCACGCGGCTGCTCGTGTCACGGTCGCAAAAGACGCTCCCGTGATGATGCTCGGCGGGCCAAGACCGCGCCTCGCAACGACACGACATTGCCTTCGATGTAGGTGGGGAGGTTTGCGTTCGCGCCTCGCTACGACACGAGGTTGCCTCCGATGTACCGCCGGGGTTTGCGACGATCCGGTATCGGACCATCCCGACACGCAGCGCGCCGTTAACCCGCGGCGCAGTCCAGCCGCTCCACCCCGCGCGCCAAGCGCGCTCCACCCCGGCTGCGCAAGCAGCCTCCACCCCTGCGCGAGCGCCGACGAGCGCGCTCGCACTCTCGTCGGCAGTGATTAAGATCATCTCATAGTCATTCCAAACGAGACTTTCCGGGGGGGAAGCGATGGAGCGTATGAGGTGGGGGGTCCTGCTGGCGCTGTGGTTGGTGATGTCGCCAGGTTGTATGAATAGCCCTGAATGTGGGGAGTTTCCGCTCGATATGGACCAGCGTCGGTGTGTGGTCAATACCATCGACGATATGGTGCACGAGCATTATCCGTTCGCCGAATATAAGGGGATCGATCTCGATGAATTCTCCGCCGAATTAAGGTCCACGCTGGAGGTGGAGGATAATTCGGACGTCGAGTTTTTGGGGGACGTCAATTATGCGCTGCGTCTACTCAAGGACGGGCATACGCGTATGGAGCAGCGCTTTCTCCAGCAGCCGGCGACGGCGCCGCTGGAGGTCAGAGAAGACGGTGACGGGCGTTATTTTATAAGCGTCATCGACGACGAGGACTTCGCCGAACTTCGCGGGCGGCAGGTGGTGGCCGTCGACGGGGAAGAGGTGGAGCAGGCACTTCGCCGGGTGGGGCAGTGGACCGAGACCGGCGAAGGCGGGGCGGTGGCGCTGTCCGGTCTGGAGTTGGCGCTGGCCGGGGAGGCGGGGACCGCCGTTCATCTGACCCTGGACGGCGGTGAAGAGGTAGAGCTCGACCGGCGATCGATGATGGAGCCTCCCCAGGCCCAGATCCTTGGTGATGTGGGCTATATTCGCCTCGATACATTCGGGTTTATCGACGATCTGGAGCGCCTGGATCAGGCGGTCAACGACGTGATGAATACCAGAGGGCTCATCATTGATATCCGCAGCAACGGCGGGGGCTTCCCCTCGGTGAGCGACGGGTTGTTCGGCAGGCTCATCGACGAGGAGGTGGCGCCGTTTCGATTGGTCCACAAAAATGGCGAGGTCGCTCGCGAGATGGAGGCCCGGCCCCGAGGTCAAGCCTACCAGGGCGAAGTGGTGGTCCTGGTCAACGGACGCAGCTATTCGGCGTCTAATTTCTTTGCCCACCGCATGACCTATCACGAGCGGGGTGTGCTCATCGGTGAACGCACCGGGGGCGGCGCAGCATCACCGAAAAAAGGGGTCCAACTGCTTCCGGGAATCTGGTTTCAGGTGTCGTCTCACCTGGTCTTGCCGCCGAACGGGGAACATAAGGAGTCGGGGATCGATCCCGCCATTGAGGTGGGGCCAGAGGACTACGAGGGGGGAGAAAATACAGCTCCGCCAGGGGCGTTGAGGGTCGACGGCGACCCGGTGATCAATCGGGCTCTTCGCTATCTGGAGGAATTGGAATGAGACGACTTCTGGCTATCTTATTCGCCGCATTCTTGTTGATCTCCGTGATGCCCTCGACGGCCGAAGCAGAGACTCGCAGCGCCTGGCCGCCGATGCCCGGGGTGGCGTTGAAGGCCGGCGGCGGGTGGTATCACTCCGTGCCGTGTGGGTGCGTCGATCGGGGTCTATTCAATATCGAGGTCACGGCGCGCCTTCACTTCGGCTCCTGGGTGGCAGTGGAGGCCGAGACCCAACGGGGGATCATGCTTCTGGGCGGGCGTTTTCCCTCCAGCGGCTGGGGGGCCGGGCTATCGGCGGCCGTATTGCCCCAGCACGGCCGTTGGTGGGATGGACTCAACCTGCGCGCCGGCTATCGACAGTGGCGGGTTATGGGCATGCGCGAAGACGGCACGGCCGGGTTTTATACGGGGCTGAACTGGGCCATCGAGGTGCTGCCCCATCTCTATATCGAGGCCGAGGGGCGCACGGGAAGGACCTTTGAGGTCATGCCCCACTGGAATTATGAGGGGCGGCTGGGCGTGTCGACCCGCTTCTGAGGAGCGGCGGCCCGGGGGCGAATCAAACGGGTCGCCCGCGACCGCCCACTAACATCCGGGCCGCCCGACCGATGCCCTCGCCAAGGGAGACCGGTGGGCGGACCAGGTTGGCCAGCTCGTCGACGGTCAGGCCGTAGCGAAGGGCCAGGGATAATTCCATGATGAGCTCGGCGGCGTTGGGGGCGATGATGCGCGCCCCCAGCAGGTGGTCGGAGCGACGGTCGCGGATTAATTTGATGAATCCTCGAGCATGACCCATGGCGCGGGCCGCCGGAATTTGGTCGAGCATGCAGGTGGCGCTGTCGGTTTGAAAGCCCGCCTTTCGAGCGCGAATCTCATCCCAGCCCACACCGGCGAATTGCGGATCCGTATAGATCGCAAAGGGGACCGCTGTATTGTGGCCGGCCATGCGGGACTGACTCAGGGCGTTGAAGGCGGCGTGGATGGCGTCGTAGGCCGCGGCGTAGGCGTGGGAGCCGCGGCCGATGACGTCGCCGGCGGCGAAGACCCTGGGGTTGGTTGTCTGCAACGCTTCGTCGATGACGATATAGTCCTGATCGGTCAGATCTATGTCGGCGTGGCGCAGACCGAGCGCTTCGACCTGTGGCTTTCGGTGGTCGACGACCACCACCTTCTCACCATCCCAATGGGTGGGGCGGCCGTTGAGAGTTCCCAGCATACGCACCCCGGAGCCCGTGGGCTCGGCATGTGTAATATGGGCACCGAAGACGATGTCCACGTTGTCGTCGCCGATTATTTCGGCGAGGAGGTCCGAGCTGTCGGGGCTGCCGTATTCGTCGAAGAGTCGCCTCTTCTCGGTGAGGATGGTCACCTTCGTCCCCATGCGGCCGAAGGCCTGGGCATATGCCACCGAGGAGATGCTGAATTCGAGAAAGATCATCGACTCGGGCTGGCGATCCAATTCTTTGAGGGCGGCCAGAGAGATGGCGTCGACGTCGCGAATGCCCTCCACATCTGGCCAGGTGGAGTGGGAGCCCGGGGTCAACAGGACCCGATCCGGCTCGTAGCGGCGCCCGTCGGCTTCCAGGGTGGAGGGATCGGCAAATTGCGCGCGAGCGTCGATGATCTCCACATTGGGCTGACTGTTTAACAGGCGGTATTGGCTCTGACTGAGCTTGTCGCTGGCAGCACGCCGCTCTTTATTGAGAGCCCCCCAATCGAGACCGCTATTCGAAGCGGACAGTCCGGCAAAGCGGGGCTGCTTGCAGTGCAGGTGATCCGAGGCGGCGTTCATGAGTAAACGGGCCGGGAAGGTGCCCACATGTATACAGGACCCGCCGAGTGGAAGGCCGTCGTTGAAGAGGGTGACTCGAGCGCCGCGGGCGGCCGCCCAGGAGGCGGCTGCGCAGCCGGCGACGCCGCCGCCGATGATCGCCAGATGCAACGGTGGTTTCTCTTCCGTCTCGGCCATTCTTCCCCCCCGGATTTTGATGATTCCTCAGGTGATCTTGGTTATTCGCAACTCCCCTCGGTCAACGGGGAGCGATCTGGCTTAAATCAAGGCACGTATGTGCCTAATTCAAGGAGGTTCAAACCTTTTCGGGCATGATGCGATCGATCTCGGAGGCCCGGTCCTGGCGGCCCATATTGAGCCACTGAGATCGGGCGATCATCAGGGCCTGGCGGGCACGTTCCCGTTGGCCTACGACGAGAGCGCGATTGCCGGCGTCGCGGGCCAGGGTGGCGATGTCGGCATCGACAAAGCCCGTGGCCTCCAGGTGGTGGCGAGCCTCGCCGATATGAAAGTCCCACTGCTTCCAATTTCGGCGATGGGCGATGGCGGGAAGTCGGGCCAGATGAGCCAGGCCCAGATAGCCTCGGCGCTCCGAGCCGGCCAGGTGCTCCAGGACACGTCGAAAGATGGGGTCTGCGTCTTCGACGCGGTCCTGGGCCAGGCGCACCATGCCCAGGTTGGACAGGATGACCGGATCGTCGCCAAGGCCGATGCGCTGGAGCATGTCATGGGCCTGTTGATAGGCCGCCTCCGCTTCCTTGAGTTGATTTTTCGTACGGTACGCTTCGCCCAGGTTATTATGACAATAGGCGACCTGGCCGAGGTCTCCGTGTGCTTCGAAAACCCGCCGTGCTTCCTCGAGCATCGTCCGAGCCTGATCGGTATCTCCCAATGTGGTGTAGAGTGAGCCCAGGGCCTTGTCTGCCCGGGCCAATTCCAGGGGGTCGTCGACGCGCGAGAAGAGTTGGCGGGACTTCAGGTAGGCCCGCTCGGCGTCGTAATAGTCGCCGGCCCAGTAGTGAAGATCGGCCAGCGTGAGCTCTGCTCGGGCGCGGCCGCGAGTATCTCCCAGCTTCTGATAGAGGCTTCGCGCCTCACCGATGATCTCCATGCCGTCGGCGATCTTGCCGCTGTCATTGGCGACGATGGAGTGCTGGAGGAGGGCGTCGGCCAAAAGTGCGTCGTCGTTGAGATCGCGGGCGATCTGCTCGGCCTTGCTCAGTAGCTCGTCGGCGTGAGCCAACTCCTGCTGTCGGGTCAGCGTGCGGGCCTCTTCGAGCCAGCCTCGGGCCCGCCTGGGGTCGTCATTGGCGATCTGAAGCTCGGCGAGCAGCCGGTGGTATCGGCGATAGAGATCTCGTGCGAGCTCGAAATCACAGCGGATTCTCGCCTGGCGGGCGGCGTCGAGGACCGGTTGGAGCGCTTCTTCGAGTTGATGGGCTGCTTCCAGGTGGCGGCTGATCCGAAGGGCCAGTTCTGGATGGTCGGCGGGATAGATATGGCGCAGGGTTTCCACGCAGGCCATATGGTGGTCGGCCAGTCGATCTTGGCGCTCTGCGGTGTGGAGCAAGGTTTCGCGAAAGGCCTGGTGGCTAAAGCTCCAACCGCCGGGCACCAGGGTGGCCAGATCGTTGGCCACCATGGAGTCCAGAACCAGCAGGGGCAGGCGCAAACCGCTGCGTCGGCAGGCGTCGGACCACTCCTTTCGCTGAACTTCGGTGCCCAATACGGCGGCCACTTCCAGGGCCTTGAGGGCGTTATTGGCCGGGTCGTCCAGATCTTGCTTGACCAGCTTGGCCAACCGGTCGCGGAAGACCTCCTGCAGATCGGAGGGCACCGGGGCCCGCTCGCCGGGGCGCAGGCAAAACCCTCGCGGGCCGAGCTCCAATACGCCTCGTTCGACCCAGTCGCCGACCAATTGTACGGCGTAGAGTGGATTTCCGTCGGTGCGTTCGGCCACCTCGTCGACCAGAGACTTCTCCAGGCCAAGAAGGCGCTTGATCATCAGCCGATGATCGCCCTGGGGCAGGGGACCCACGGCGAGGGTGTCGGTCAGTTCGTGGGACTCCAGCTCCTCGATCTTGTCCCGGGCAACGGGCCGATCGACGAGGGCGTCGGTCTGGATGGTACCCAGAACCAGAAGGGGAAGTTTTCGGCGCTTCGCCGTGTCCACCAGATATTCAAGGGCGTTGAGTGTTTCGTTGCCCCACTGGAGGTCGTCCAAAAAGAGGATCAGCGGTCGGTGGCGGCCAAGGCGCTCGAGAAAACGGAAGATGACGGCGTGGCGCTCCTCGGGAGTGCGAAAGCGAATCCTGGCGTCTTCCTCGCTATAATCGTCGATGACGGCGGGGGCGATAATCTCGGTCATCGCCAGGCAGTCGTGAAGGGCGTCGGGGTCGAGCTGGCGATCGCGCAGGCTATGGCGGATTCGGTCGACGATTTCATCGCGGTTCAGGCCCACGCAGCGCAGGTGGTTGGCGAACATGGAGGCCAGGCCGTCGTGGGCGCCGCCCATGGGGCTGTGAGAGGCGCGAAGGGGGGTGGCCGCGCCCAGCTCGTGGGCTCGTTCGCCGATCCATGCAGCGAGCCGTGATTTGCCGGTGCCCGTGGCTCCTCGGAGCATAATCAGGCGGGGCTGGCGAGTTGCGCCGACCTCGCGCAGGGTCTCCCAGATCTGATTACGCTCGGTCACGCGGTCGACGAAGGGGACCTCTCGAAGGCCGAACAGTCCCAGACCCACGCCGATGAGATCCGTGGACAGCGGCGGGGGCTCGCGGCGATGCCAGGTCTGGGGAATGGGGAAATGGTCCGGGGCCTCCAGGTCGGCCGGCGTATGGCGCGGACGCTCCAGAGCCTGCAATTCGGGCATCGACGGCGAGGAGACGATATCGCTCAAGATCTCGGTCATCCCCATGTCGGTATCGGGCGCCGATTGGGCAGTGTCTTCGTCGAGGCTGGCCTTGAAGTTCAGCCGAGGATGGTTGTCGGGGCGGCTCTCCCCGGTGGGATCGCCCAACGAGAACAGCGCTCTTGCGGCGTCGGCGGCGCGCTGGAAACGATCGGCCGGATTTTTTGCCAGCAATCGACCCAGCCAATTTCCAAACCCCGGCGGTACGGCGAACGGGGCATGCAGCGGCGGCAGGCGCTGGTCGAGGTGGGCCTCCAGAATCTGGTCTGTCGTGCCGCTTCGAAACGGCGGCTCCCCGTCGACGAGCCAATAGGCCATACATCCCAGCGCGTAGAGGTCGGTCCAGGGGCCCTGGTCGCGCCAGGCTCCCGTGATCTGCTCGGGCGACATAAACCGCGGCGTCCCCGTGATCTTGCGCGATAAGACGTCGTCGTCGGGGTGATCTTCGAGGGCGTGGGCCAGACCAAAATCGGTCAATTTGAGCTGCCGGCCGTCGGGGCCGTCGACGAAGAGCACGTTGCCCGGCTTCAGATCGCGATGGATCACGCCCCGGGCATGGGAGTGAGACAGGGCATCTAAGATACGCACGAAGATATTTCGCACATGCCACCAATCCAATTGCTCCCGATCCAACTCTTCCAGGCTATAGGTGGCCAGCTCCATGGCGAACCAGGAGGAACCGGCGACGAATCTGCCGCGGGTGTCGAACTCCATCTCCCGGGGCACCTCGCCACAATCGAAGACCATGATGATCCCCGGATGATACAGCCTGGCCACGGCGCGGATCTCCTGGCGCAGGGCGGAGCGAAACTCCGGATCACGAGCCCGGCGGGCGTTCATGATCTTGATGGCGACGGGAAATTGGCGGCCACGGTGTACGGCACGAAACACCTCACCCATCCCTCCCTTGCCCAGAGGGGCCTGGAGGCGAAAGGCACCGAAGTCGAAAGGCGTAAACGTGGACACCGCGGTTTGTCCGATTGAGCGGGGAAATGGGTAGTCTCCCCTTATTGTAGATCACTGAGACCAGAAGGGGAAATGGGAACACTCAACACTTGTCGTCGATAAAATCACGGCCTGAAAATCGCAGGGGCAGTAACTCGTCGAGGGTGGTGAAGCGGTGGCCCCCGGCGGGGTTGATCATCAGAATCGGCATATCGTCGCAGAATTCGGCCAGCACCTGGCGACAGATTCCGCACGGGGCCGACGGGGGATCGACGGCGGTGATCACCGCCAGAGCGACAAATTCGGTGTGGCCGGCGGCGACGGCGCAGCCGATGGCCGTGCGCTCGGCGCAGACCGTGGCGCCAATGGTGGCGTTTTCCACGTTGCAGCCGGCGAAGATCTCACCTCCTGTCGTCAGCAGGGCAGCGCCGACGGGAAAGTCCGAATAGGGTACATAAGCATGGCTGCGCACATTGCGGGCCGCCTCGGCGAGGCGATCCCAGGTGTCGTCGTCGATACCGCCGAAATCATCGGTCTGGTCGCTCATGAATTTCCCGCAATTAGAGGGTTTTGGACAGAGCGGCGACGAAGTTTCGCACCAGCCCGGAGAAGGTCTCACGCACCATATCGGCCGTCTCTTTGACCTCGTCGTGAGACAGTTTTTGCTTACTCAATCCGGCGGCCATATTGGTGATGCAGCTAATGCCGGCGACCTTCATGCCGCAGTGATTGGCGACGATGACCTCGGGCACGGTGGACATGCCCACGGCGTCTCCGCCGGTGACCTGAATCATCTTGACCTCGGCCAGCGTCTCGTAGGTGGGGCCGGCCATTCCAGCGTAGACCCCTTCCTTGACGTCGATGCTCAGCTCTTCGGCAACAGCGCGGATCATCTCCCGAAGGCTGGCGTCGTAGGGGTCGCTCATATCGGGAAAGCGGGGACCGAAGCCGTCTTCATTGGGCCCACGAAGGGGGTTATCACCCGTAAAATTGATATGGTCTTTGATGATCATCAGGTCGCCGGGCACATAGTCGGGGTTTGCCCCGCCGGCGGAGTTGGTGACCACCAGATATTCGATGCCCAGCAGATCGAAGGCCCGCACCGGGAAGGTGACCTCCTTCATGGTCCAGCCCTCGTAATAGTGGGCCCGACCCTTCATGATCGCCACGTC
>SLJM01000167.1 GCA_007135085.1 Myxococcales bacterium | reverse complement strand
TTGGATCGTGTCGATAAAAAAAGGACCATGATGTCCATGGCGGACCGAGCTGCGGCGAGTTGATTTGGGTCGTGTCGACGGCGGCAAACGCAGGCGTACCCGAAGGGTACGTCGAGGCTTGCCGACTAAGACACGGGCCAAATCAACCGTCGCAGCGACGGGAGCCATGGACATCATGGTCCAAAAAAGCCAACGACCGGACTCGAACCGGTGACCTGCTCATTACGAGTGAGCTGCTCTACCAACTGAGCTACGTTGGCGCTTGCTCGACGGCCCACAGGGGACCGCCGAAACGCCGGAACTAACTAACGAAGACCTCTATCGACGTCAAGGTGTTTTCCCGGCCCCTTCAAGTCATAGCTCACCGGCTCGATCCTCTTCGTAGACGGCGAGCATCCAATCATAGGTCGCCTCATCCCCTAGCATCTGCCCCAGGGCTTCCGAGGCCTCCCGGCGGAACTGATCGATCATCTCTCGCAGGGGCCGGCGAAACTCCTCGTCCACCGCCCAGAATAAAGCGGTCAGCCGGGAGACATCGCCGTGGGGGCGACGGGTGTAGGAGACGACCCGATCCAGGTCGGAGCCCCGGCCCATCTGATCGATCTTGGTCAGGTATTGTCGCACTTTCTTCTGAAATTCGACGACCACCGGATGGTCGGCTTCCACGGGCGGCGTCTCTTCGCCGTCGGCGACGATCCGGGCACTGAAGCGAGCCGACGCAAGCCCGGCACCGGGCTGGTAACGCACGCGAATGCTCAAGGGCTGGCCGGCTTCGACTTTGACGTCTTCCCGAAGGGGCACCAGGATCGATTTGACCCCGGCCTCGCTCGAGGCCTGGATGACCCCATCGGCCAATTCCACCAGCGACGACAGGCGAAGACCCTTGACCACCCCGCCGACCAGCGGCCGGATGATGATCGTATCGTCCACCTCGTCGCTCGAGGCTTCGACGCTGCCAAATTCGGTGACCATAAATTGCTTCGACTCGCTCAGAAGCGCCACCGGTTCTCCGGGCCGGCTGTAGCGAGGCTGTCGCAGCGACACACCGGCGAGGTCGGTTGGAGGGGCCGCCAACTCGAGTAATTGCACCACCCGCCGCGGTATCAGGGCGCCCCCCTCTTTGAGGACCTGGGTACGGATATTGGCCAGGATCGCCGCGTCGGGGCTCTCCATCATCCACGTCGACTGGGGCAAATACATCGCCACGTCCACCCGCTGATCCAGACTGACTTTGGCCGGGTCAGCGTCGACGAGCTTGACCTTGTCGCCCAGTTTTTGGGAGACCACCGCCCGTTGGAGCCGCTCCACCACGCCGGGCCGGTTTTCGACCAGCACCACCTTGCCCGCTCGTTGAGCCACGGTGTCGAAAAAGGTCGCCGCTTGAAACCCGAGCAGTGCCACCGTCTTGGCACCTCCTCCAGCCCCTAACACTTTTTCCAGCGCCCCCTCCACCGAACGGCGTCGATGGGGATCAAGGGCTGCCGAAATCGCGTCGCCGCTCAGCATTGCTTCTGCGCTCATGCTCATGCTCACCTCACCACGTTGAGACATCACGTTGAAAATCGAAATTACATATAAAAGATTGGTAGCACCGCGCCCATAGGCTGTAAACGCCACCATCTCGCCAATCCTCCAGAGTAGACCCCCCAACTATGGGCTCGAAATTTGTCAAATCCAGCCCTTTATGCTACCACGATGGCTCGACTTTATCGCACTGGACCATTCCAGCCAGGGTTGATCGGTATGGCAACACATCAAACTCTTCTCCGCGCCGTCGCTTCTACTGCGCTCGCTCTTCTGATCTTCTCGGTCGCCTGCGTCGCCTCGGAGACCACCTTACAGGGTCAAGCCGGCGAATATTGCAACGGCTATGACAACGATTGTGAGGCGCCGCTGATCTGTCACGATTATGTCTGCACTTACTCCGACGACGTCTATTGGGACGAGTGCAACACCATCTGCAACCGCACCGACGAATGCAATGTGATCATCGACCAGTGCCGGTCAAGCTGTGTCAACTCCACCCGCCAGTGGGGTGAGGAGCCCATGGAGAATTTCGTGGCCTGCTTCGTCGACGATCTGAGCTGCGAGGAATTGCAGGAGTCCGACAACCCACCTCAGACCTGCTACCGACAACTGGAGTTGCCCGAAGCTCGATCCGCCCGTTGCAGTGCCTTTGTCGATGCCGCCCGAGAATGCGGCGCAAACTCCGATGAACTCGAAGATCTTCGCGACGAGTGCCGATATATGGGCCGCACCCGAAGCGACGAAGTCTGGGCCATGTCCGACGAATGTGTGAACCGCGTCAACGACGGGGTCTGCAACGATATCTATCATTGCTTAAACCAGACCTTTGCTCTCGACGATCCGGGCCTGCCCGCCACCGGCGATCCCGACGACGCCAATATCGAAGAGATGAACGACGAGTCCAACGACTTGAACGGCTTCGTCGATGGCGAGGCCGGCTGAGCATTGGCAAAAAAACTCTCTGATTGAATAGCCTCCCCGGCCCGGTCGTCACACCTGACGTCACCGGGCCGCACTCTTTTGGGGCCCCGCAAATTCATCGGAGGTTTTCCAATGTTTGGTCTCTCACCCCGTCATCTCGCCGCGCTCACCGCCATCGCCGCGTTCTTCGCATTTCAGTCCACGGCATTTGCAGGCGCACAAGATCTCGAATTCAGCGAACTCTCCATCGACTACGCCGACGGCATCGTCACCATCGATTACGAGATCGATCGCAGCGACTGGCGCGCCCTGCAGCGCGACAATATCTCCGCCTGGTTGGATTTTTACGCCTACGAGCGTCGCGGCGACGATTACGCCTTCTTCGTCGATGTCGAGCTGGACCGACGCCAGGATAGCCTGGCCTACGATATCAACGACTTCAGGCGAAACGCCGACGGCCTGTACCTGCGCCTTTCCAGCGACTGCGGCGGAATCTTGTCGCGGACCGTCGAATTTGCAAAAGATATCGACCTGCGGGCAGACGTGACCTTGACCTACGACTTTTCGAGCACCACCACCTGGGAGCGAAGCTCTCATCAGACCCGCAGCGCCCAACGTGGCAATCGGAGCAGAACCAGCTCCAATCGACCCGGTCGAGCCAGGCAGTCAGACCGCCGAGCATCCGATTATAGCGACTCCCACCACTCGAGCAGCCATTCCTGTTCCAGCAGTTGTTCACAGAGCTCGAGTCACTCTCACAGCAGCAGCCACTCCAGCACCAGCACCCGCTCTTCCAGTCGCTCCGCTCGCCACGACAGCACCCTGGGAAGCCGACGTAACACCAGCGGATCCTCACGCCGCGGCAGCGGCCTGGGCAGCCACAGCGGAAGTACGTGCCATGGGTCGTCCCACCGGGACAGCAAAAGTCGATGCCACAGCCGGGGCGATTCGACGGCGGATATCATCGACGCCTGCGGCACCCATACCAGCTTTGAGAGCGACCGCGAGCACTGCCAGACACAAGCCCTCCAACTGTCCTCCTACGACGCCGTGGATACCATCCGCGCCTGCGCCGACAACACCAGCTTTTCCTCCCACTTCCGCTCCTGCATGGACATTGCCGTCGACCTGCCCGGCGCCCCGGCCAGCTCCATCGACGCCTGCGGTGGAGCCACCAGCTTCGGCAGCCACTTCGAATCCTGCCTGACCGCGGCCGCCAAATTCAGCTACGAGCCGGCCGCAGTCATCACAAGCTGTGGAAATAGCACGGGCTTCTCCAGCCGCGTCACCCAATGCGTGGACAGCGCCCGCCAGTGATTCAATCACCGAGTCGAATCACCAGATCCCCTGAGCCGACCTGCTCGCCGGCTCGGACCTCCACGGCCTCCACGGTTCCATCCATGGGGGCCGTGATCGTCGTCTCCATCTTCATCGCCTCCGTCGACAGCAGAGTATCACCGCGCAGGACCTCGTCCCCCACGGCGACGGCCACCTCCACGACGGTCCCCTGCATGGGCGCTCCTACCTGACGGGGATCGGAGGGATCTGCTTTGGGTCGCCCGGCGATCTCGAGCTCCGCCGACTTGTCGGGGATCAGAATATCGCGAGGTTGGCCGTTGAGCTCGAAATTAACCCGCCGGGCCCCACTCTCCTGAAGCTCGCCGATGGCCACCAATTTGATGACCAGCGTCTTGCCCTCCTCGATCTCGACGATCGTCTCGTCGCCGGGCTCCATGCCGTATAAAAAGGGCAGGGTCTCCAGGATTCGATATTCGCCGAATTCCTGAATCACTCGCGCATATCCGTCGAAGACCTTCGGATAGAGGGCAAAGCTGATCTCCTCCTGACGGGTGGGCGGACGCTGGAGCAGCACCTTCAACTCCGCGGCCTTCTCCTCCCAGTCGTAGTCCTCCATTCCCGCGCCGGCCCGCTCGGTGAGCGGTTTTTTTCCTTTGAGGATGACCTGCTGCAATCGCTTCGGAAATCCCTGGTAGGGCTGACCCATCTTACCGTAGAAAAAGTCGACCACCGATTGCGGGAAGTCCACATCTTCGCCTCGATCGGCGAGCTCGTAGACCTCCTCGATGGTCAGGTCGTTCTGCACCAGGAACATGGCCATATCGGCCACCACTTTGCTGGTGGGCGTCACCTTGACCAGCCGACCCAGCTCTTGATCGACTCGCTGATAGGTCTGCTTGATCTCGGTCCACCGATCGCCCAATCCGAGCTGGATCGCCCGGGGCCGAAGGTTGGAATATTGGCCGCCGGGAATCTCGTGGTTGTACACGTCTGTGGTCGACGCTTTGAGGCCCGACTCGAAGGGATAGTAGAGTTCGCGCAGCATCTCCCAATGCTCGGCCAACCGCTCCAGACTCTCCTCGTCCAGATCGGGCTTTCGCCCCTCGCCGCTCATGGCGTTGACCACGGCGTTCATCGACGGCTGGCTGGTCAACCCCGACATCGACGAGATGGCACAATCCACCACATCCACCCCGGATTCGGCGGCCATAAGCAGCATGGCCACCCCATTGCCCGACGTATCGTGGGTGTGGAGATGAATGGGAAGATCCACCGTCTCTTTGAGCTCCTGAACCAGGACCTTCGCCGAATAGGGTTTGAGGAGCCCCGCCATATCCTTGATATTGAGGATATGGGCGCCCCGTTTGGCCAGCTCTCGAGCCAGGTTTTTGTAATAATCGAGGGTATATTTATCCTCTTTCGGATCGAGGACGTCCCCCGTATAGCAGATCGACGCCTCTACGATCTTACCCGATCGAGCGACCTCCTCCATGGCCAATTCCATATTGGGTAAATAATTGAGGGCGTCGAAGACGCGAAAGACGTCGATGCCGGCTTCGGCCGCTTCCCGGACGAATTCGCGGACCACATTGTCCGGATAATTCGTATAGCCCACGGCGTTGGCTCCGCGCAGAAGCATCTGCAGCAAGGCCCCGGGCATGGCCTTTCGAAAGCTCTCCAGCCGATGCCAGGGATCTTCTTGCAAGAAGCGCATGCATACGTCGAAGGTCGCCCCACCCCACATCTCGTAGGAAAATAATCCGGGCAATAGGTGCCCCGTATGGGGGGCGATATCGAGAAGATCCCGGGTGCGAACCCGGGTGGCCAAAAGCGATTGGTGAGCGTCGCGGAAGGTCGTATCCGTGACCAACAATTTGTCGTGATCAACGATCCATTTCGACAATCCCTCGGCCCCGCCGTTGCTAAAGGCCTGATAGGCCGGCGAGGCCGGCGGAGCGTCTCGATGGCTCGGCGCCTGAGGCACGATGAGCGGCTCAGGGCGCGCAAACTTCTTATTGCTCCCCGGCGGTCCGTTGACCGTGATATCACCCAGGGCTCGCAGAGCCTTATTGCCCCTGTTTCGGCGCTTGGGATACACGAAGAGATCCGGCGTCTCGTCGACGAATCGCGTATGTGTATCGCCACTCAAAAACTCGGGATGGCGCACCACATTTTGCAAAAACGGGATATTGGTCTTGACCCCGCGAATACGAAATTCAGCCAGGCTTCTGCCCAGCCGACGGGCCGCATCGCTCAGATCGCTTCCGTGGGCCGACACCTTGACCAGCAGGCTGTCGAAATAGGGCACTACCACCGAACCCGACCCGCCGACGCCGGCGTCGAGGCGAATGCCGTAACCGGCTGCCGAGCGGTAGGTGATGATACGCCCCGAATCGGGCGCGAAATCATTTTCCGGATCTTCTGTGGTCACCCGGGCCTGAATGGCCTGGCCGTGGCGCTCGATATCGCTCTGGTCGCGAATGCCAATAGCGTCACCGTCGAGTCTATCGCCCCCGGCGACGTGGATCATTGCCTCGATCAGATCGTGGCCGGTGATCATCTCCGTCACCGTATGCTCGACCTGAATACGGGTATTGACCTCGATAAAATAAATATGGTGCTCCCCGTCGCGCTCCTCGACGAGAAATTCCACGGTCCCGGCGCTCTCGTAATCGACCTCGTCGGCGATGGCCAGGGAGTATTCGTAGAGCTTCTGGCGCACCTCTTCTTTGAGGTTTGGCGCCGGCGCAAGCTCCACCAGCTTCTGCAACCGCCGCTGCACCGAACAGTCGCGCTCGAAGAGGTGGACCCGGTTTCCGTGCTTATCACCCAGGAGTTGGACCTCGATATGGCGAGGATTGGAGACGTAGCGCTCCAAGAAGACTTCCTGATTGCCAAAGGCTGCCTTCGCCTCGCTTCGCGCCGAGCGCACGGCCTCATCGAGCTCAGAGTCCGAATGAGCCACCCGCATGCCCCGGCCGCCACCGCCGTGAGCGGCCTTGACCAGCAATGGGTAGCCGATCTTCTGTGCCGCATCCTGCGCCTCGTCGAGACTGGTCAGCGGCTCTTCGGTGCCCGGCACCACGGGCACGCCGGCTCGCTTGGCCACCTTGCGAGCCCGCACCTTGTCGCCCAATTGCCGCATCGCCTCCGGCGTCGGCCCGATCCAGACCAACCCGGCGTCGATGACCTTCTGGGCAAAGGCAGCATTTTCGCTCAAAAACCCGTATCCCGGGTGAATGGCGTCCACCCCTTTGTCCAGTGCCAGCTCGATGATGGCATCCCCGTCGAGGTAGGCCTCCACGGGTTTTCCCTTCTCTCCGATCAAATAGGCCCGATCGGCTTTGTAGCGGTGGATCGCCAGCCGATCCTCCCAGCTATAGATCGCCGTAGTGGCGATCCCCAACTCCGTACATGCGCGAAAGATTCGAACTGCGATCTCGCCGCGGTTGGCGGCCAGGACGTTGCGGATCGGCTGTGGCATTCAGAACACCTCGAGGAAAAAAGTCATTTTCGTGACCAAGGGCATTTCAACTCGCGACGAAATCTTAACCCACCTGACGCGACGCGTCATCCCCACATTTATCTGTCTCCTCCTCCAATTTTCTTATTTCTCTTCCCAGCTCCGCCGTCGGCGCCATCTCGGTGCCATGCAGCCCAACTCCGACTTTTTTTACATCTCGTGGACAAGCGGCGCTTCTTTCCAGCATAATAAGAGGAGGAGATTGTCTTAAAAAAAGCAGTTCCAATCACCAGCTTTTCGAACTTTTGTCCTGTGCTGTTCTCCAGGACGCTGGAGTCACCAATGGTCCGACGTATTCTGGGTACCCTCCTCGTCATGGGTTCACTCCTCTTCGCCTTTATGGCCTGCAACGTCAGCGAACCGGGCACCACCGGTGATGAGGGATGCGTGGCTGACGCCGAATGCGATGGCCAATATTGTCTCGAAGGGGAGTGCGTCGAATGCCACACCGACGGCCATTGTGATGGTGTCTGCCTCTATAATCGATGCTTTGAGTGCGACGCCGACGACCACTGCTCGGGCGATCAAATCTGCTCCGACAATGAATGCGTCTCCGGCTGCGACGAGTTTGATTGTGGGCCCGGCGGCACCTGTGTCGAGGAAGGAGACTCCATCTATTGTCTCTGCGAAGAGGACTTCTTCATCGAAGACCAGGTCTGTCAGGCCTGTGATTGCGATATCGACAATGGCTCAGCCCGCTGTGAAGACGACGGCTCCTGCACGGTCATCGAATGCGACGACGGTTATTTTGCGGGCAACGGCGAATGTCTGGGCTGCGAATGCTTTATCGAAAACGGCTCCGGCTATTGCGACGATGACGGCCAGTGCTTCATCGAACAATGTGACGAGGGCTTTTTCACCGAAGACGACGATCCGGCCACCGGCTGCGAATGCGCCCCCACGGACACCCCGGACCCGGTCAACTTCACCGACAGCAATTGCGACGGTCTCGACGGTGATATGTCGACGGCGATCTTCGTCTCCACCTTCGGCAACGACGATGACGACGGCGTGGCCACTCGTCCCGTGCGCTCCATTGCCCGCGCCATCGAATTGGCCACCGACGAGGGGGGCCATGGCAACGTATTTATCGCCGAAGGGGTCTACGAAGAGACGCTGCGCATCGAGGAGCCGGTCAACCTCTACGGCGGCTATCGCGATCTCGGCGCCGGTGATTGGACGCGGGGCCC
>SLJM01000281.1 GCA_007135085.1 Myxococcales bacterium | reverse complement strand
ATATCGCCGAGACCGGAGCGGGCGTAACGGAGCGCCGCTGGGTCGAGGACGAGACCACTCGCTCCATGGGCGCCGAGGCAGCGCGCCGGGCTGTCGACGATGCGGGCATTGAGTGGGGTGACGTAGATCTGATCATCAACGCCACGGGCATTCAGGAGCAGGTCCTGCCCGACGGGGCCTCCCTGATCCAACGGGAGCTGGGATTGGGCGACAGCGGCATCGCCTGCATGTCGATCCACACCACCTGTCTGGGGTTTTTGAGCGCCCTCGACGTGGCCGGCAGTTTTTTGACCGTCGGCCGCTACGACACGGTGGTCATCGTCAACTCCGAGATCCCCTCGGAGGGTCTCAACTTCAAACAACCGTCGAGCGCCGTCCTCTTCGGCGACGCCGCCACGGCCGCCGTGGTGCGCCGCACCCAGGATGGCGAGGACTCGCGAATCGAAAAGGTGGCCTTCGAGACCTATGGCGAGGGCGCGCACCTGACGGAGGTCCGCGGCGGCGGAACCCGACTTCACCCCAACCGGGAGAAGACCACCCCCGAGGACAACCTCTTTGATATGGACGGCGAAGAGGTCTTCTGGATGTCTCTGCAATTCTTCCCGGGTTTTATGGAGCGCTTCGAGCCCGGGTTATTGGGCTCGGCCATGGACCATATCGACTGGATCGTCCCCCACCAGGCCAGCAAAGCCGCCCTCGACGCCTTCGGCCGCCTCGGCGTGGACGACAAGAAGATCGTCAAAACCATCGAGAATTTCGGCAATTGCGTCTCCGCCTCCATGCCGCTGACCCTCCACAAAGGCGTCTTTGAGATGGGCATCAAACGGGGCGACCGACTCCTCCTTGTCGGCACCGGAGCGGGCCTGTCCTTCGGCGCGATGACGCTGATTTATTGAACGTGAGGAAAGCGATGCAGATGAGCAGCGAGCGATTCACATTTGCCAACGCCGATGGGCGAGCCCTGTCGGCGGTGCTCAATCGGCCTGAAGAAGGGGTGACCAGGGGGTATGCGCTGGTGGCTCATTGCTTTACATGCTCCAAAGACTTGAGGGGGCTGCGCAATCTGGCGCGGGGCTTAAATGAGGTGGGGCTGGCGACGGTGCGGTTCGACTTCACCGGGCTAGGCCAGAGCGAGGGGGCGTTTGAGGAGACCACTTTTGCCTCCGATGTGGAGGAGGTGGTGCGGGCAGCCCGGATGATGAGGGAGCGCTATGAAGGGCCAGGACTTCTGGTCGGGCACTCCCTGGGCGGGGCGGCCGTATTGTCAGCGGCCGGTCAGATCGAGTCGGCGCGGGCCGTGGCCACCGTAGCAGCGCCCAGTGAGCCGGCGGCGCTCAAGCGCCATCTCGCCGCCCATCTCGAGGAGGTTGCACAACAGGGCCGGGCGACGGTCAAATTGGGAGGCAGGCCTTTTGAGATCACCGAGGAGTTCGTGGCCGACCTGGAGGGGCATGATCTACGGCGGCGAGTCGCCGAATTGGGCATTCCCTTGCTGGTGATGCACGCCCCTGACGATCGGGTGACGGCGATTGACCACGCCACGGCGCTCTTTCAGGCCGCTGAAAAAGAGCGCAGCTTCATCTCTCTTGACGGGATGGACCACTTATTGAGCGACGATGAGGACGCTCGATATGTGGGGCGCCTGATCGGGACCTGGGCGAGTCGATTTATGGGGTGAGTCGCGGCTGCGGTGCGGCGAAAAAGATAGGTTGTGGAACCTGACTCCCCGGTCGAGATGGTATATGCCATTGCCAGGATTTTTGTGGGCCCTGAAGATAAGGGCATTTTAGTAACGATACAGAATGCAGGTTAGTGCTTTGGTAGAGCGATTCGCAGTAGGCGGCGTCCCCGAACATTTTAATATTCCCTGGTACCGAGCGGCAGAGAGAGAGGTCTTCGACTCCGATGATCTGACCTACAAGTGGACGAGCTATCCCGGCGGCACGGGAGCCATGCTCGCCGCCCTCGACAGCGGCGAGCTCGACATGGCGGTGCTGTTGACCGAGGGCGTGGTGGCTCATATCGCCGCCGGCGGCGACGCGGCCATCCTGGGCACCTATGTGGACTCACCGCTGGTCTGGGGCGTCCATGTCCACGACGACTCGCCGTTTACTACGGTCGACGATCTGCAGGGGCGAACCTTTGGGATCAGCCGCCCCCGATCGGGATCGCACCTGATGTCTTTCGTCCTCGCTCGCCAGCAGGGTTGGTCGCCCACAGAGGATATAAAATTGGCCATGGTGCGAAATCTGGAGGGGGCCCAGGAGGCTCTGGCCGCCGGTGAGGCCGAGGCCTTTTTGTGGGAGAAATATACGACGAAGCCCCTGGTGGACGCCGGTGAGTGGCGTCGCGTCGGCGAGTGTAAGACGCCCTGGCCGCCCTTCGTGATGGCCTCGCGACGGGGCTTCGCCCAAAAACGTCGCGCTCATATCAAGCTCGTCGTTGACCGTGTCAAAAGCCTGGTCGATGAGGTGGCCGCCGACGAGGAAGCCACGGTGGCCGACATCCACGCCCGCTTTGGACAAAGGCGCGAGGACGTCCGGGAGTGGCTCGCTCAAACTCATTGGGCCTGCCAGTTGTCGGTGGATCTCGACGAGTTGCAAGGCGTTATCGACATCCTCGGAGAAGTGGGCGTCATCGACGAACCACTGTCGCCAGAGAGTCTGGTACTCTGAGGCGTCGGCGGCGGGGTTCCAGAGCTTCTTCCCCCTATCCCGGTTGGCGATGTTCCAGGTTGTTTCAGTCTTGCTGCGGTCTGTTTCGGTGTGAAACGAAAATTGAGGGAGGTGTGAAACACAACGTCCTCGGCTTGTCCGATGGTAAGGGTTTTTTTGCGCCCAATGCTTATGGGTTAAGTCATTATATAATAACTGGAAATGGCAAGGTTCGATTCTTGCATTGGGCTTGATGGAGTGAATCTCGGAGACGAGATTATTCAATACGAAAAACAACTGTCATCGTCTTCGCCATATCAATCCCGCAATGCTTCGGGAGAACTCCCCTATGTCCAACCAGGAACAGCCACCCCAACGCCATGTCGACGCCGATCGTGATCGCCATCGCCGGTCATCGGAGATAGGAGGCGACCTGGAGAGCCGACTCGATCGCATCGACGCCCGACTGGACCGGCTGGAGCGCTCAATCGGTCGACTCACGGGTCTGTTGGACCAGGTACCACTGGCGGTGGGTGGGCTGACAGACTTCGTCGACACCACCATCGGCGACGACGGCGTCGCCATCGACATAAGATTGCGCCAGTTGGTGCGCATCACGGACAAACTCACGGGCCCTGAGGTGCTCGACGGGTTGGAGCAACTGGCCGAACGGGGCGCGGAACTCCAAAAGTTGGTCGCTCTGGCCGAGGCCCTTCCAGATGGGATGGCCATGGCCGTTGATATCTTCGACGATCTGGTAGCTCGGAGCATCGAGGAGGGCACGGATATCGTGGAGGTCGGTCGCCAGCTGGGCCTGGCAGCCACCAAATTCGCCCGATTCGTCAAGAGCCCCGAATTTCAAGCCGTCCTTGATTCGGGTGTGCTCGACCCCAGGGCGGTGCAAATCGTGGGCAATGTGGGCGACGCCCTGGCTCAGGCCGGCGATCGGAATGGCGATGGTGAGGTGGGTCTATTCGGGCTGTTCAAGGCCATGCGCGATGACGACATCCGACAAGCCGTCGGTTTTGCCCTGGCCTTTGCCCGCCACTTTGGCGCCCGTATCGACACCAAGACTCCCCGGCGACTGCCCGAATAACTGAACCTGCTCACTTCCTCAATCCATAGTTTGACCATGACCGAAATTAGACATCACGACGTACTCATCATCGGCGGCGGTGCCGCCGGCATCTCCATCGCCGCCCGCCTGACCGACGGCGCTGACCCGTTGGATCTGGCCATTATGGAGCCCGCCGACTGGCATTATTATCAACCGCTGTGGACGCTCGTGGGCGGTGGTGTCTTCGAGCGCGAGAGCACCCGCAGACCCATGGCCCAGGTCATTCCCCCTGAGACGCGGTGGATCCAGGATAGGGCCGCCACTTTTGACCCGGAAAATAATCGGGTCACCACCGCCTCGGGAGATACCTATAGCTATAATTATCTGGTCGTCGCCGCCGGTATCCAGCTCGACTGGCATAAGATCGACGGCCTGGAGGGCAATATAGGCCGCCAGGGAATCTGCTCCAACTACTCCTATGAAACCGTGGAGTCCACCTGGGATACGCTGCGCGAATTTCGCGGGGGCAAAGCGGTGTTTATTTATCCGCGCAACCCCATCAAATGTGCCGGTGCTCCCCAGAAGATCATGTGGCTCGCCGAACACTATCTTCAGCGGCAGGGGCTTCGCGACAAATCAGAGGTTCATTTTGCCAGTTCCGGGTCTTCCATCTTCGGCGTCGCCAAATATCGAAAAACTCTGGAGCGGCTGGTCGAAGAACGGGATATCATCACCCATTTTGAGCATATCCTGACCGCCGTGCGACCGGAGGAAAAAATAGCGGTCTTTGAAAACCCCGAGGGCGACCAGGTCCTGGAACTCCCATACGATATGCTTCACGTCACTCCGCCGCAGAGCGCGCCGGACTTCATCAAGAAAAGCCCCCTGGCCAATGAAGGAGGCTGGGTGGAGGTCGACAAATACACCACCCAACATCTGCGTTATCCCAATATCTTTTCAGCCGGCGATTGCTCGAGCCTGCCCACGTCAAAGACCGGCGCGGCAGTCCGCAAAGAAGTTCCGGTGCTGGTGGACAATCTGCTGGCTCACCGCGCCGGCAAACCGCTGACCGCCAGGTACGATGGCTACGCCTCCTGTCCCCTGGTCACAGGTTACGGTCGCCTGATCTTGGCTGAATTTGATTATGACGGCAATCCGGCCGAGAGCTTCCCCTTCGACCAGGCCCAGGAGCGCTACAGCATGTACGCCCTAAAGGCCTACGGCCTGCCCGAGATGTACTGGCATGGGATGCTCAAGGGGCGTGCCTAGCAGGCCCCCGAACCATCGACAGGGTCCCATCGACAGGGTCCGGGGGCCGGCGTGTAGGAGAGGGCTTTAGTGAGCCGACTCCAGCACTGTTCCCAGCAGATTGAGGGCGATCTGCTCGGTGTGGTCGACGGGAAAGACATCGCTAAACACGCCGAGGTGAAGGGTGCGTCCTTGATTGCCCAGCACGGCGCAGGAGTGGCCGTCATCGAATTCGCAGATCGACCTGGCTCCCAGGGCCGGCGTCAGCCCCACTGAATGGGTGTTCCAGGGCTCTGTAAAGAGAGCCAGCTCATCGGGTAGCCCCTCACTGGCCCGATCGCTGGTGAAGGTGATGGTCGAGTGGTTTGTGTTTCCGGAAAAAGAGGTCTGCAAGACGTCGAATAGCCCATCATCGGAGAGCGTCGTATATGTGGCGAATATCAATCGCCCATAGCCCTCCACCAGCTCGACGAGAATATCATGATCGGTGCTGCTCACTAGGTTGTTCTGAGCGAAATAGAAGGTGACATCAAAACTGGAATTTGACAGCTCGTCGCGAAAATCTTGGCTGGAGTCGGCCACGGTGAGTTCGATCAATCCCGCGTCTGCCAGGTCCTCGAGGCCCTCCACCAGGACGTCTCCCTCTCCATCCGTGGAGGTGCCGTCAGCGTAGTAGAGCACGGATTTGCCAAAGACCAATGCCTCCGATGAGAGCTCGTCGCTCCGATAACCATCACAGACCGTCTGTTGGCTGACGACGTCATCAATTTCTCCATCACCGGTCGTATCGTAGCCGAAGGTATAGATCGTGCCACCGGCGACGCAGTCGCCCATCGTGGCGTCACTGGTCTCAACCAGGACGGACAACCCGTCCTCACCGTCCTCACCGTCCTCACCGTCCGGTCCGGTCGCTCCATCGCAGACAATTTGGACATGACTCACCTCGTCGATCTCGCCATCGCCGCTGGTGTCGTAGCCAAATGTCAATTCTGTGCCGCCATCGGGACAGTCATCTGGTGAGGCAGGCTGGGAAGAGACCTCCAGCGTTTCTGCGTCATCGCCGTCCAGGCCATCTTCGCCGCCGCAGCCGGCCATCAATAATGCCAATAACGCCACGCAGGCGCTCCCTTTGAATAGTCGAACTCTGTCGAAAATCTCAATACTTCTGGTCATCGACGTGCCCCATTTTGTTGCCGAGGTAATACCACGGATTGGTTGCTCACACTGCGCGATAGCAGGTGATAGTATTGCGAAAAACTCCAAAAGGAGACCCGCCCATCGGACCGGACAGACTCCTCGCGGCGACCTTATGGAAATCATCGGGAGATTTCAAACTTTCCTGGCCAGATCGTGTCGCAGAATCTTGGAGTGGTGGCGGACGTCCGTGGGGAATTGGCGGCGAAAGATAATTGTGTCGATGGCGGGCAGGTCGTGGTCGGCGGCGAGCTCGAGCAGCTGGGCCGTCAAGTCGCCGGGGCCGTGGGTTCCCGTTGGGATGACGGCCAGCGCGGCCCGTTGAGGCGGACTCTCGTCGAGGGCGACCAGGGCGGCTCGTGAGACGCCGCGGTGTGTTTCGAAGATCGGCTCTATCAGCAATGGGTAGAGCACCCCCTGTGAGGTGTGAATACAGTGGGCTTTTCGTCCCACCAGCACGAGCCGGCCCTTGTCGGTGAAATAGCCGCAATCGCCGGTGGGATGCCACTCTTTGCCTTCGAATTGGCGACGATGCTCCGTAGAGGCAAATCCATCATAACCCGGTGAGACCAAGGGCCCGCGAATCCATAACTCGCCGACCTCTTCGGGCTCGGCCCGGCGCGGCTGGTCGTCTTCGACGATCATCACCGCCTCCATCTGGGGGACGGGCTCTCCCACCAGGCAGCCCGACGGGTTGGTCAGAAATTCTTCGGCCGGCCCCGTGGTGATGGGCACTGCCTCGGTGGCGCCGTAGGCGATGGAGATTCTCGCATCGCAGCGCTGTTGGAGCGTCTCGACGAGCTCACGATCCGGGGGAGCGCCGCCGATGAGCAGATGCTCCAGCGGCAGCGACGCGTCGTCGTCGGCTTGCAGCACCGCTGCGATTCGGCGCCAGATAAATGGCGACCCCAGGCAGTGGGTGACGTCGTAGCGGTTCATCTCGTCGATGGTCTTCGTCGGGTTCAATTTGTCGATTCGCCGCGAGTCGACGGAGGGCAAGACCGTCGTACAACCCAGCCCCGGGCCGAGCAGGGCGTTGAGGGGAATGAAGGCCATCTGCGCCTGTCCCGGCTCGATTGCCGACATCTTCCGGACCGCCTCGATCTGGGCGCAGAGCGTACCGTGGTCCATGACTACCGGCTTGGGATCTCCCGTGGATCCGCTGGTAAAGGCCAGGACCGCCAGCTGTTCCGGGTCGCATGGGTGGGGGGCTTCGATGGGCTCACAATCTACAAATCGCCGCCACGATACGCATCCTGGAAGCCAACTCCGAGAGACCCGAAAGATTCCCCCCTCGAAGGTGCGAGAGAACCAGGAGAGGATATGAAACGCCGATTCGGCGATGATCGCCGCTGGTTTTATCGTCTCCAGGCATCGAAACATCGAGGAGTATCCCATGCCGGGATCGACCAACACGCCCGTGGCGCCGACGGCGCTGAGGCCGAACATGGTGGCGAAAAATTCCAGCCCCGGTTTGAGCATCACCAACACTCTGTCGCCGGGCTCGATGCCCTGACTTTGAAGGGCGGCGGCCACCGCACCGGCTTGAATGCGCAATTCGTCGAAGGTCACGGTCTGACCGTCGCCGGCCATGATCAGCGCTTCTCCGTCGGGCCACCGCCTGGCGGCCTCCCACAATGAGCTGGCGACGTTATCCTTCATTTGGTCTTCCCGTTGTCGAGCTTCTGTTGAGCCAGATCAGAGCGACGGCGATGCCCACGCCCGCCGTGGCCAGCCCGCCCAATAGATCCCAGAAATAATGCTGCTTCGTCGTCAGGATGGTCATGGCGCTTATGCCCAGGGCGCCCCACAACCACCACCGATATTTCTTCCACTGTACGGTCAGCCCCCAGATAAGCACCGTCGGGATCGTGACGTGGCCTGAAGGAAAACAATTGGTCCCCGAATCGAAGGATACCATCCAGCGATAGAAGGACTCCGACATGGAATCACCGAGCGGCAGATCCGGTCTGGGAAAAGCCGTGGGAAAGCCGGCCCAGATCATCAGGTTGAGCGATATGGCCACGCAATAGGCCAGCAGGACCGCCCGAAAGAGGCGGTCCCGCCGAAGGAGGAAGGGCAAGATGATATTCGACGTGAGCATCAGCAAATAGGGCCACACCGTCCAGGGCATAAAGGGAATGGCCTCGTCGATAAAGATCAACGGCAGGTAGCTCGGCTCACGAAAGGGATTTTCGTTGAGGTACATAAAGGCCAGGCTATTCACCGCGAAGAGCACGCCGATGAGGGCGATACGCTTTGGCAAAGTATCGTGGAGGTTGGGGTACTTCATGAGTCTGATCCTGCACCGGTTGT
>SLJM01000031.1 GCA_007135085.1 Myxococcales bacterium | reverse complement strand
GGCGAGATGATGATGCAGATCGGCATGAACAACGCCTGGCAAAACGGTATGCCCGGTGGTGCTCAGCGCCATCTGGAGTCCGATTACGGCGTCAATCCCGTCCAGGAGCAGCAGTCAAAATGGGAAGTTCCCTCCTCTGAACCGCCTCCGGGAACGGACGGCTGGTGATCTGCCAATTCGAAGGCCATGGCCTCAGATCAAGATAGCTCGAGGGAGGTCACCGAGTCCCGCAAGGGGCTGGGTCCGCTGTGGTGGTTGATGCTTCTGCTGCCGGCGGCGTGGATCTACCCCCGCACGCCACTGGCGGATATCATCTTCTGTCCCTTTCGGTTTTTTTCCGGCTATAGCTGCCCCGGCTGCGGAATGACCCGGTCCGTCACCTCCCTGGCCGGCGGTGATCTGCTGGCCTCCATAGCCTTTCATCCCGGTGGGATCTTATTGGTCACGGCCATGGCGCTTTTCGCCGCCATTCGCCTGGCCGACCGGCTCAAGGGCCGCCCCGTATTGGTCGGGCTTCGAAGGTGGTGGGCCGGCGTGGAGACGCCGATCTACGCCTTCTTGATGGCCGCCCTGATCGGCTTTTGGATCTGGCGGCTCGTCGGCGAGTTCCAGGGATAATCAGGGGTTGTCTGCACAGGTTCGGTGTGCACTCTGTGTTCAGAAAATAAATGGTTCTGAGTGCGAGGAGTTTCTGATGAGTAAGAGAGGCATCGCAGCAGTAGCAGCGTTGATGGCGGTGAGCCTGGCAGTGCTCGGGCCGACCACAGCCGAGGCGCAGCAGGTAAGGCCATCGCAGGGGGAAGCCGACGAGGCCGAGGAAGCGGGCGTCGATTGGCAGTGGGATTTGAGGGTCAGGCCCCGCCTGGAAGGTCGATTTAACCACCGCTTCGGTCTGGAGGCCGATGAAGTTCGCTATGGCCCGGGCACGGAGCACTCCGATGCCTTTTCGCAGCAGACCAGACTGGGAGTGCGGGCTACCAGAGGAGCGTTGACCGGTGAAGCGGTGGCACAGCATACGGCATTATGGGGTGTTTTTGGCGGCAATCAGCTGACCATGCCCCCGCTGAATCTATACCGGGCCTGGTTGCGCTACGATACGGAGGGCCCCGTCTTTTTCGATATTGGTCGATTCGAATTGGCCTACGGCGACGAGCGGGTCCTGGGGGCCGTGGGCTGGAGCCAGGTGGGTCGCGCCTGGGACGGAATGCGCGTTGGCATTCGCCCCGTCGATGATATTCAGGTCGATCTCTTCGGCGCCCGCTATGACGACGCTCAGGCCGGTTTTTTGTCGGGCGACTCCTTTCTCAGCGGCGCCTACGGTATGTGGGAGCCCGAAGCGGTGGACTTTTTGGACGCCGTCGACCTCTACGGGCTCTACGACCTCCAATGGGGTGATCCCGAGGGGCCGGAGAGGCGCCAGATCATCATGTTCGGCTCTCGTGTGGCCGCCGGTGTGGCCGACCTGGATGCCACCGTCGAGGGTGGATATCAATTTGGCCTTCGCTGTCCGATAGAAGAAGGCGTCGATGGCTGCGCCGGGCCGAGGGCCGATATCAGGGCTTATTTTTTCGACGTCGAGCTGGGCTACTCACTGAACGATTTTCGCCCGTTTGTAGGCTTTTCACAGGCTTCTGGTGACGATGACGATCCCGATGTAGCTCGGAGCTATACCCAACTCTATCCCACGGGCCATAAATGGCTGGGCTTTATGGATATCATCGGCCCCCGGACCAATATCGAGGAGATCCGAGCGGGCGTGAACTTCAATGTCGCCGGCGGGGCCACGATAGTGGCCATCCATAATTTTACGCGACTTCAGCCCGAGCGAGAGCGGGTGGGCACAGAGCTCAATTTCAAGCGTTTTATGACCCTCTCCGAGGCGTTTACGATCGGCCTCGGCTACGGATTATTTATGCCTGGTCCTGGGGTCTCGACCACCGATGCCGATCCGAATATCCTGGCCCACTGGGGCTTCGTGCAGGCTGTGGGGAGTTTTTGAAGAAGAACAATAATAGGAACAATTGAATCCACCTCGGTCGTCGCCTACCATGAGCCCGCAAATGGCGGTTTATCTCCTCCGGTAGGCGACAACTTATGAAAGCGCAGTATCAGATTGGCATGGTCGTAGCGTGTGTGGTGGGGGCTTTGGGGTGCACGCCGGATATCGCAAAAGATGTGGAGTGCACCGAGTCCTGCGGTGCCGATTGCATCTATGACGATGAATTTGACTACGACGGCTATCAGGCAAGCTGTGAGGTAGATGCTTCAGGCTCCGAGTTTTGCGGGCCCTCGTCTGCCAGTGATTGTATCGAGCCCGACTTCGACGTGGTCGAGACCACCGTGGCCGAGATCCATGCGGCGCTGCTCGCCGGTGAGATCAGTTGCGAATGGTTGATCTACGAGCATACCCGGCGGGCTCTATGGCATGACCTGTGGATGGGCGACGGTCTGCCGCCGCTCAACGCCTTCGTCTATCTGAACTCATCGGCTATGGAGACGGCGAAGCGACTCGACGATTATCAGCGCTGCGAAGGAGAGTTGGCCGGACCGCTTCATTGTGCGCCTTTTGTGGCCAAGACCAATTACGCCTCCAATGAGGTGCCCCTGACCAACGGGTCGCTGGCCCTGCTGGAGACGGAGCCGCCATTTGACGCCTTCTCGGTGGAGCGGTTGCGCGGGGCGGGGGCAGTGTTGCTGGGATCGACGACGATGGACGAATTCGCCGCCGGTGCTCAGGGACTGAGCGGGCGCAGCGGAAAGACGGGCAACTCCTACGATCGAACGCTCAACTCAGGGGGCTCGACGGCGGGCTCGGCCGTGGCCGTGGCCACCAATATGGCCATCGCCGGGTTGGGTACCGACAATTGCTCGTCCCTGACGATTCCCGCTTCCTATAACGATCTTTTCACCATGCGCGCCTCTCATCAATTGGTGAGTACAGACGGTATCTTTCCCTCCAATCGCCTCGACGCCATCGCCGGACCCGTGGCCCGTACGGTGACCGATTTGGCCCTGGTTTTTGACGCCATGGCGCAGTTCAACCCCCAATACGGCGCCCATTGTGCCGCTGAAATGCCGCGGGCCGAGAGCTACCTTGATTTTCTCGACGCCGACGGCCTTCAGGGCAAACGAATCGGAGTGTTGCGCAGTATCATCGAAGATGAAGAGACCGCCCGCTATCCCTACAGTGGGGCCACGGGCGCCGTGGACGCTCATTACGAGGCGTTCTTCGAGGAACTCGAGGCCCTGGGAGCGGAGGTCGTCGACGAGGTGGAGATCGTCGACCTGCCTCTGAACCGCCGGGGAAGCGGCTCGGGCTATGACGCCACCCGCTTTTTGGAGAGAATGGAAGGGGGCGCCACGAGCTTCGAGGATATCTGCGAATCAGGGCTCTTTTCCCATTATGTCTTCGAGACCAAAGAGCAGTGCTATAGGCGGGGTGAGCAGACGGCGCGCCAACTGGAGAATAATTACGAGAGCGGCATGGCTCACTACGAGTCAAACCGCGCCCATGTGGAGAGCCTCCTCGATGAATTGGAGCTCGACGCCTTGCTCTATCCCGCGGATCGGCGCGGGGTGCCCGGGGCGATGTACACCGGCACAAATTGCATCTTGGCCAGCATCACCGGTCTTCCCACGGTGGTGGTGCCCAGCGGCCACGTCAACGATCTGCCCGTGGGCATGTCCTTTACGTCGCGGATGTTCGACGAGAAGACCCTCTTCGAGATCGCCTACGCCTACGAGCAGGCCACCTTCCACCGTCGACCGCCGCAGATGGTGGAGCTCGACGGCGAGCCGCCCCTGGACATCGATCAGTTCAACGCCGTCCACTACGACCTGGGAATGGCCGCCTTCGAAGAGGTGATGCGGGACCACAATAACTACGATCTGACGGCACAGGCATTCTCAATGATCGCCGCCGACGTGCTCGCCGAGTGGGAACTCGACCAGTTATTGGAGTGATCAGGGGGCCTTTTCAGATTGGCGTCGTCGAAACCAACCGAGGGCCAGAAAGATAAGCCCCAAAAAGGTGGCCCCGCCGGCCAGGGGAGCGGCGCCGTCGTAGCCCTTTTCGTCGGGCATTAGGCCGAAGCGGTAATCCTCTTTAAAGACGGTGCGCGTCGTCTCGATTTTGTCGCCGAATTCGTCTTCCAGAACTTCTGTCACCTCTACGGCAACCTCGTATTGGGTCACGAAATGAGAACCCTCGGCGACCCAATAGCCCATCACGCCCAGGGCGAGGACAAACCAGAGACCGGCGATGGCGAAGAAGAGAACGCCCCCTTTTTTTGCCGGGGAGGTCGAAGTGGTGTCCGTGGTCTGGCTCATAAGACTCAGGTCCGTTTAGAGAGGATCAGTAGAAGAAGTGTAGTTGAACCGCGTATTGGCCCATGGTCCAGCGATCGGTGCGGTTGATGCGATATTCGGGGCGAATCTTGACGAAGGGGACCGGGTAGAAATGCAATCCCACCACGGCGGCCTGCTGGCGTGACTGCTCTTCATCCTCGAACATCAGCGCCTGCTCGACACGGCCTTCGGCGACGAACCACTCGCGAACGGGCACGGCGAGCATGGCCGCCGCGTTGAGACCGCGCCGATCTCGGTCGGGGCCGTAATCAAGGTGAGTCACCTCGAACATCAACGCTGCCCGGTCGAGCCAGCCCAGACCTAAGAAAGCCTGATCCATTCGAAATCTTCCGGCGCCGTAGACCGAGGCCCCCAGCCAGCCATAGAAACTGGCGTCGGGGCCAAAATCGAGGCGAGGCATATAGGTCACTCGCCCCAGATAGGCAGGGCTCAGCGGCTCGACCAGGTCGGCGTCACCGATGGACTCCGATAATTGTTGGGCCAAAAAGACGCCGCCGTCGCCCTTGATCCAGCTTCGGGGCTGGTAAGTTAACTCCGCGCCATATTCGGCGTAGTTGGCGGGGATTAGAAATCCACGGGAGCGCGAGGCGTCGCTGTGGATGAGCATGGTGTGGTCGTCGTGGCGCATGCCGATGGACGGTCGAAAACGGCCCACTCGCAGACTCGGCCAGTCGGGATCTATATCGACCGTGGCGTGGGCCTGCCAGCAGGTCTGGCCCGCGAAGGGAGTGGAGCAGAAGTCGCCGCGCACCATATCGGGCCCAAGGGCGTAGGAGCCGTGAATGGTCAGAAAATCAAAGGGCATGACCGCCAGATAGGGCTGGATCTGCATGGGGATGATGCGCCGCCCCGGCGTTTGGACCACAGTCTGACCGTCCTCGAGGGAAGCTGTGGGCTCGCCGAGGCGGGCCATCTGGATGCGCAGGTCGCCGCCGACGGCCAGCCAGTCCAGGACCCGATTGGTCTCTTGTTCGTATAAGAAGGTCAGCTTCGTCTGCTCATGGTCGAAGGCGCCGGTCATCCACTGGGTGCCCCAGCCGATCTCGGAGCGAAGCCCCCCGCCGTCGGAGTTGTAGTGGCAGGTCGAGCAGGGGGCGCCCGAGGTGGCTGACATGCGAGGAAGGGCGGTGGCGTCGGGAATCAGAGCCGTGCAGACCAACAGCGCCGTGGCGAGGGCGAAGGTGATACGAATAAGACTCATCGACAACTCCAAAACACTGGCGGGGCGCGCAATGGCGATAGGCGGTGTGGCTCAGGTGCTGAAGACGGTGGCCTCGCCGGTCTGCGGGTCGAATTCAACGCGATAGGTCTCGATCGGATCGGGAGACGGACCACCGACGACACTTCCATCGGCAGCGAATACCGATTCATGCCAGGGGCAGGTCAAGGTTTGCTGATCCTGATCCCATAGGGCGTTGGAGGTGTCGCCGCTGCATAGGCCCAGAGGTTGATCTTGGTGAGGACAGATCTGGTCGAATCCCAAGATCTCCTCCTCGGAGACGCGGATCAACAAGATGCCCCGGGAGCCGTGTTCATAGCAAACCCGACCGCCGATCTCCTCCAGGGCCTCCATGGCCGGGTCGGAGAGTGAAAAGGTTGACTCTTCGACGACTTCGCCGTGGAAGTTCACGAATTCACAATTGAGAAGGAGGGGGCAGACCGACACGGCGGCCAGCGCTTTGAGGGCCTGGCGCCGAGTCATCAAGTCGCTTTCATTACAACTCATCGAATACCCGGGGGGCGATGTCATAATAGGATCGAATACAAATTATGGGGCAGGTGCAAAAGGATTACCAGTTGGCGTAGATGAGGGCTTCCACCTCGATGGATGTGCCAACTTCTCGGCCCACTGTGCCCCGCGTTCCTTTGACCTCGTAGTCGGCCAGCGCAAATTCGAGCTTCGGCTGGATCCGGGCCACCGTCTGGTCGGGCAAAATGGCGATGGTCACCTGGGCGGTCTCCTCGTTGGTCACGCCGTTCAAGGTGACTGTACCGTAGGCGGTGGCCTCAATATTGATGCGCTCCCCATCGCGCTCTTTTTTGACGTCACGCAATCCCTTCACCTCGAAGGTTACCTTTGGGTTCTCACTGGCGTTGAGCCAGTCAGAGCCCTGGAGGTGGCGATCTCGCAATCGGTTTCCCGTGCGCATCGACGAGACGGGGAAGTAGATTTTGCCGGACGTGGCCTGGGGATCATCGCCGTTCCACTGTACCTGGCCACCGACCTCCTCAGAGGTTCCGATAATCCTCTCCGCCGGGGCGTCGCTGGTAAAGGTCAAGGTCGAGCGAGACTCGTCGACCTTCCAGGAGTCCGTCGAGCCCTCGGCCGAAGCCGTAGACAATGCGGTCAGGCTGACCAGGGCGACCACTATACCTAGGATTAAAGAAGTTTTTGAGGTCATGACAAATGATCCGTGCAAGGGGAATTGGGAACTTCTTATTGGACGCATCTCCACGGTGAGAAATTCAGCTGGTCCAGTCAACTGTCGACGACGTGGTAGTCGGCCCACTCTGGATTAGTGCATCGTCGTCGGCAAATATTACAGACATTTCTGTGGCCTCGGTGCCAACGACGGGTCGTAGACGATGCAAACCGCGCGCTGAGGCCACAGGTTCTGAGGTTGTACGTTGCACTGAACGGTTAGTTCGGCGATGATCGGCAAACCGAAGGGGGGCAATATAATTCTGTCGTCTCAGCACAGGAGCTGAAGAAAATGGAACGCACCATCCGAAGAAAGTACCTCCGATCGTCAACCTTTGTGGCGTCGCTGATGATGCTCTTATTGGTCATCGCTGCGCCGGCGGTTCTGCTCACCGGTTGTGAAAGTGATGAGGAAGCCCCGGCCGCCGGTGACGAAGAGCCAGATGAGGATTTCGAAGAGCTCGATATGGATGATTTCGAAGCCGCCTTTGGTGAAATCGAAGAGGACTTCGAAGACCAGGATAGCAGCGAAGAGGAGAGTGAGCTTGCCGCTGAGGATGGAGAGGCCGACGAAGGGAACGAGGGAGAGCCGGCGGCTGAAGTCGAAGAAGCATCGGCGGACTGAGCAGGTGAAGGCGGGGTAGTGGAGGAAGTCATCGATTTTCCAGATTACGAGGTGCGTGAGAAACTCCACGAGAGTTCTCGCACCGTCGTCTACCGGGGACGGATGCGATCGGGGGGGCGTCCGATCATTTTGAAAATGTTGGCCAGTAGTCGACCGACGGCTCGCGAACTCGGTCGGTTTCGACGGGAGTTCGAAATCGGGTGTCACCTAAAGGGGCAGGAATTTCCCCGAATACTGGGCCGAGTAGAAGATCTGGAAGACCGGCTCATCGTCCAGGAGGATTTTGGTGGGGAGTCGTTAAATCGCACCCTCAAAGAGCGTCGTTTTGATATCGACTCATTTTTGACGCTCGCCATCGCCATCGCCACGGCGGTGGGAAAACTCCACGAGCAGGGGGTGATTCACCGCGATCTCAATCCGTCGAATATCGTCTGGAATCCGTCGACAGGGCAGGTCAAGATCATCGATTTCGGTTTGTCCATCCGCCGCCATCTGGCCCACGCGGCCACGGAGCCGGCCAGGGAAACGACGGGGACCTTGGCCTATATTTCGCCGGAGCAGACGGGGCGCACCAACCGCTTGCTCGACTATCGGGCCGATCATTATTCGCTGGGGGCTACCTTCTACGAATTGCTCACGGGCCGCAGACCTTTCGAGGCTGATGATCCAATGCAGATGATCTACCTCCATCTGGCCTGTCAGCCTCGCTCCCCGGATCAGGTGCGACGCGACGTGCCCTGTATGGTGGCCAAGATTATCATGACCTTATTATCCAAGGCCGCTGAAGAGCGCTACCAGAGCGCCCACGGGTTGATCGCCGATCTCGAGAGGTGCCAGGAGCAATGGCGACAGACACAGGGGATCGACGAATTCGAATTGCGCACACGTGACGTGGGGACCACTCTGCGTATTTCCCAGCGTCTTCACGGACGACAAGAAGAGTTAGCTCAGCTTCAAAAGGCCCTGGCCCGGAGCTGCCGGGGGGAGCGAATCTTGGCCTTTGTCAGTGGCGCCGCAGGGGTGGGAAAGTCGATGCTCGTCGATCATCTACAGACGCCGGCATTGGAGAGTCATGCCTGGTTTGTGAGTGGCAAGTTCGACGCCCAGCGAGCCATGCCCTATGGGGCGTTGGGACAAGCGATGGGCCAGTTGGTCAACCAGCTGTTGAGCAGCAGCGAAGCGGAGTTGAGGCGATGGCGCCAGCAGCTCGAGGAAAGGCTGGGCGGTGAGGTGGCCTTATTGGCGGGTATCGCCCCCCAACTCGAGTCGGTGATGGGCCGACCCATCGAGCAGCAGAGTCTGGACTTTACCGAGGCTCACCACCGCTTTCGACGGGCCTTGCTCGACTTTATCGACGTTTTTTGTGGGGCCGACCATCCCCTTGTGGTGGTCGTCGACGATCTTCAGTGGGCCGATGAAGCATCGTTGGAGCTCATCGACCTGTTGATGAGCGAAGAGTCGTTGAGTCATCTCCTCATCGTCGCCACCGGCCGTGAACCCGTCGACGATGGTCTTTGGGATTTGAATTCAGCGCGAGCCGACCTGGGACAGCAGCTCGTCGAGATTGGCCTGACCGGTCTTGGGAGCCGGGCGCTGGCCAATATGGTGGCGGATAGCATTGATTGCTCCCCGGAAGAGGCCCGCCCCCTGGCCGAGGTGATCGTACAAAAGACGTCGGGAAACCCCTATTTTGTCGGTCGGTTCTTGTCCGGCCTGGTCAAGGATGAGCTGTTGACCCTGGACATCGAGGGGGGGCGCTGGTGTTGGGATCTGGAGAGTATTCGATCACTACCGGCCACGGAGAATGTGGTGGATGTGCTCAGCCGTAGCCTCGAGGGGCTCGGCGAGGCCACCTGCCGGGTCCTGGCTCACGCGGCACTGCTGGGAAGTCGTTTCTCCCTGCAGATACTGGCCGCGGCCTGCGATGAAAGTCCAGAACGGGTTTCTAAATCTCTGGAGCCGGCCATCGAGATCGGTGGGATTTACCCCCTGACGGAACAGGAATATCTCGAGCCTCGAGACCCACAGGCCCAGATGGTGGTCAGGGAGTTTCGATTTGCCCACGACCGGGTGCGGGAGGCGGCCATTGGCTTATGGTCCGACGAGCAGAGAACGGCGGCCCATCTTCGAATTGGCCGCCTGTTGCAGCGCCACCAGGGTGACAGCGAAGAGGGAGAGATCTGTTTTGCAGTGTTGGAGCACCTCAACAGGGGGGCGCAGCTTCTCGATGATCGAGGCGATCGACTGGCGCTATCCCGTCAAAATCTGGAGGCATCGGCGCGAGCCCTGGAAGGTCAGGCCGTCGAGTTGGCAGTTCAACTCTTGGAAATGGCGCAGCAGTTGCTCCCCGACGATGCCTGGCAACAGGAGGGCGATCTGACCAGGCGGATCGCCTTGAGTCAGGCTCGGGCGACCTCATTGCTAGGTCGCTTCGCTCGCGCTGAGGAGTTGGTATTGGAGGCCCTGGAGCGCCTCGAAGATCCTGTGGAGCGGGCACCCTTTGAGGCGATTTTGGTGCATCAATGGACCCTGGACGCCGATTATGAGCGCGCTCTGGAGCGAGGGGTGCAGGCCCTGGAAGCGATGGGTTATGAATTGCCCATCGATCATGTCGACCGAGCGATAAGTCAACAGATGGAGCGGCTCGATATCGAGCGGGTCGCCGAGTTGGCGGAGACGGCCGAGACCGACGACGCCGCCGGCGCAGCGCTGCGGCTTCTGGCCGCCCTCCAGTCGCCGGCGGGGATGATCGATCTGAGGCTGGTTCTGTTGATCGGTCTAAAAGGAACGGCGATCACCGCCGAAGGAGGGCTGCGCCAGGAGTCCGCCCCTGCACTGGCAACATACGCCATGGCTCTGTGCGCGATGGGGAATTACGAGCAAGCATTTCGCATCGGCACACTGGCCATCGAGGTGGCACGGCGATTCGATAATCAATTCAATCTGAGTCATGCCTGTTTTAATTTCGGGGCCTTTATCGTGCCCTGGGTCCGCCCCCTGGCAGAGAGTCTGGACTATCTGGAGGAGGCATCTCGGTCAGGGATGCGGGCCGGAAATTATCTCTTCGCCGGCTATGCCGGCGCATTTGAGTTGATTTACCGTTTTTATCTCGGCGAGCCTATCGCCCAGGTTCGCCAACGTGCCTGTCAGGTGGTCGAGATGGGGCGGCGACTGCGTCATCAGGCTGTCCTGGAGAGTGGCCAGGGGTTGCAGTTGCTAACCTCCAATCTGCTCGGGCTGACCGATTCGGCCGACTCCTATCACGACGAGGAGTTCCCCTCGGCGCAGGCTTTTGTCGATTCCTGTCAGCGCCATGACAACCAGGCTACGCCGACCACCTTTTCGGTTACCACAGCCAGCCTGGCCTACCTCTACGGTGATGCCGGGCGTTCGCTAGCGCAGTTGCGGCAGATGAAGCCCAGACTCGACGCCGTATTGGGGTCTTTTGATTGGGCCAGGCACACCTTTTACCTGACTCTGAGCCTCATCGAGCTGGTCCGTCGAGACCAGGTCGACGATCGCCGCCGTGCCCTTGAGGAAGTGGATGAGCTCCAGGAGCAGATCGAGGTTCATGCCCGGCGATGTCCCGAAAATTTTGGTACCTGGTATCGCCTGATTTTGGCTGAGCGGGCCTGGCTCGATGGCCAGATGTTACGCGCCATGGACCTATTTGATGAGACCATTGAAGAGGCGCAGGGTCACCGTCTTTCAATATTGGAGGGGCTGGCCAACGAACGGGCCGGTCTGTTCTGGCTCGATCAAAACAAACCTGATTTTGCGGCGATTTACCTGCGGGCCGCCCGTTATGCCTACCGATTATGGGGCGCCACACGAAAGGTGGCCCGCCTCGAGGAGGAGCATGCTCAGCTCATCGGTCGAACCGAACAACGAGCTCAGTCGGACTCAGCCCATAGCTCCAGCAACGATGGGATCGATGTGGCAAATGTGCTCAAGGCCTCGGAGCTCATCGCCAGTAGAGTCGATCTCGACGAGTTATTACCCACCTTGATGCGGGTGACGCTGGAGACGGCTGGCGCCGAGCGGGGGGCTTTTTTGGTGGCGCAGGACGGAGCACTCGAGGTGGCCGTTGAGGGCGAGGCCGGCAGCGAGCCCATTACCTATGAGCCCCGGATGCCCCTGTCACAATGGTCTAGCGGGCCTCATCTGGTGGTGCGATACGTTCACCGCACCGCACAACCGGTGGTGATGGGCAGTGCTTGCCAGGAGCCCCGCTTTCGAGGGGATACCTATTTACAGAAAGGCCGAGTTCGTTCGGTGATTTGTTTGCCTGCCGCCGAGCAGGGTGATATTCGTGGTGTTCTCTACGCCGAAAATAATCTCGCCGACGATGCCTTTAGTGAGGAGCGGACAAGGGTATTGCAGATTTTAGCTGATCATATCGCAATTTCCCTCAATAAAGCCCGTCTTTATGCCGATCTCCACGAGAGAAAGGAGCAATTTCGCCAGCTCGCCGAGAATATCGAGGAGGTATTCTGGCTCATGGAGTGGCCCTCTCGCGAGATCGTCTATGTCAGTCCCGCCTATGAAACGGTCTGGAGCCGTCCATTGCCACAGCGACCAATATCGATCGAGGAGTGGGTGAATCCCGTCATCGATGAAGACCGTCATAAGGTCGCTCGTGCCCTGGCCGAGGATGCCCCGTTGGGACGTTATGAGCAGACCTATCGTATCGAAGACCCTGGCGGTCACCGGCGATGGATTCGCGACCGTGGCTTTCCCATCCGCCGTGGTGATGGCAGAACGTTTCGCATCGCCGGAGTGGCCATGGACATCACCGGCGAACACGAAGTGGCTCAGATGAAAGAGGAGTTCATCTCCGTGGTCAGCCATGAGTTGCGCACTCCCCTGACTCCGATCACGGGGATTTTCTCGATCTTGGCCGACGATTATGAGGAACAGCTTCCCGACAATATTCAGGATATGGCCAGGCTAGGGATGCGCAATAGCCGGCGATTGCTCAATCTCATCGATGACCTGCTCGATATCCAAAAATTGTCGATGGACAAGGTCAACTTCCGCTTCGAGGTGGTCGATGTGGCAGAATTGCTCGAGGAGGCCGTGCGGTCCAACGAGGCCCTGGGTGACTCGCGTGGAATCAGTTTTGAACTCTGCAAATGCGACGAAGTTCTGGAGGTCCACACCGATCGGGATCGGCTCTTACAGGTGGTGACCAATCTGTTGGCCAATGCCGTGAAGTTTTCAAGTGACGGTGACGTCATTATTGTGGAGCTGACCAGAGTGGATCGATGGGCTCAGATCGGGGTGGTCGATCAGGGGCCGGGAATTCCCAGAGAGGCCCGAGAGCGAATCTTTGAGAAGTTCACTCAGGCCGACTCCTCTTTGACCCGTCGTCACGGGGGGACCGGTCTGGGGCTAGCTATCGCCAACTCCATCGTCACCCGCCTGGACGGAAAATTGTATTTCCAGACCGAGGAGGGCGAGGGGACCACTTTTTTTGTGGAGTTGCCTCTGGCCAGTGAGAATAGAAGATAGGGACGAGGCCAGTGGTGACTATATTTGCGCCGCCGGCGACGAACTGCCTATCCTAATGACTCAACTATCCAAAAACGGCGATGAGAGAGACTCGAATCGGTAGAGAGAATGGACCTGCCCTTTTCAGACGATTACGAGGTGCTTGAGACGCTCTATGAGAGTGAGCGCACCGTCGTGTGTCGTGCGACCCGTGGCGTCGATGGCCAGCCAGTCGTTGTGAAGGCCTTGCGGACGGTTCGTCCTTCGCCGAATCAACTGCTGCAATTTCGACGTGAATTTGAGATCGCCAGTCAATTGAAGGGGGAGGAGTTTGTCCAGGTCTTGGAACTGGAGCGCCATGGCGAGACGCCGGTGATCGTCATGAGCGATTTCGGCGGCCAGTCACTGGACAAGGTGCTCAGGGCCGGGAGGCGGTTTGAGCTGGAGGAATTTCTGGAGCTGGCGATCGCCATCGCTATTGCCCTGGGCAAGCTCCACAATCAAGGCGTGATTCACCGCGATCTGAACCCATCGAATCTGGTATGGAATCAGCAAACGGGTCAGCTCAAGATCATCGATTTTGGGCTTTCGACACGCATGGAGTTGTCCCAACCACAAGGTATGTCGGTCACCAATACGACGGGGACCCTGCCTTATATGTCACCGGAGCAGACGGGACGGACGAATCGATTTCTCGACTATCGCAGCGACTATTATTCTCTGGGCATTACGCTCTATGAGCTGTTGACCGGTCGACGTCCCTTCGAGACCGACGACCCGGGGGAGATGGTATATTTTCACCTGGTGCATCGTCCCCGCTCGCCCCATCATTTGCGCCCCGAAGTTCCAGAGGCGTTGTGTCAAGTTCTATTGAAGCTCATCGCCAAAGCTGCCGAAGATCGCTACCAGAGCATTCACGGATTGGTCGTCGATCTCCAGGAGTGCCTGCGCCAATGGCGAGCCTCGAAGGCGATCGAGCCCTTCGAGCCGGGTCGTGAGGACGTGCGATCAAAGCTTCGAATGCCCCATCGATTATTCGGTCGCGCTGCAGAAGTGGAGCAGTTGCTGGAGTGCTTCGAGGATATTCAAGAAGGGGCCCGCCGTCTGAGTTTGATCTGCGGGCAGTCCGGGATCGGTAAATCCACATTGGTCCATTCCCTTCAAATGCCGGTCGTAGAAGCCAAGGGGCAGTTCGTAGAGGGAAAATTCGAGCCCCAACGGCGGGGCACGCCCTATTCGGCTTGCCGACAAGCTATGGGGCAATTGGTGATCAATGCTCTGAGTCAATCAGATGAGAAATTGCTCCAATGGCGTCGAAAGGTGGTGGAGCAGCTCGGCGACGACCTCCATCTGTTGGTCCATGTGGTGCCGGAGTTGGAACTGGTATTCGACGAAAACTCTCGAGAAGACCAGATCGAAAATGGGGAGGCCAAACACCGCTTTCAACGGGCAATTCAGGCTTTTATCGGGTTATTTTGCGGCCCCCACCATCCGCTGGTCATCTTTGTCGACGATCTACAATGGGCCGACGAAGCATCACTGGAGTTGATTCAGTTATTGATCGACAACGATGAGTTGAGTCACCTCTGGATCATCGGTGCCTATCGAAACCAGAAGGTCGGCACCTGCCCTTCGTTGGTGGCGATGTTGAGAAGACTGCGCAAGCAGGGCCACCAGGTAGACAACCTATTTCTACAAGAGTTGGAGCCTTCGGCGGTCCGAGAATTTGTGGCTCGTAGTCTGGATACGACGGTGGAGCGAGCGGCGCCCCTTGCTGACGTGGTGATGCAGAAGACCTCGGGGAATCCCTATTTTGTGGAGCAATTTCTTACGGAACTCCATCAGCGCGATCTGTTGTGGTTTGACGCCGAGCGGGGCCGTTGGTGCTGGGATATGGACCAGATCCGTATGATGCCTGCCACGGAAAACGTCGTCGAAATGCTCACCGATCGACTCCGTTCCCTCGATGAGTCGACTCGAGAGGTGGTCAAATATGCCGCCCTTTTGGGACTTCGCTTTGACCTGTTTATGCTCGCCAGGATCTGCCAGTTGGCGCCGCAAGAAGTGTTCAATCGCCTGCAGTCTTTGATCGACGAGGGCATCGTCATGCCCTTGAGCGAACCTGTCCTGGTAGACGAAGAAGATCCTCAATCGCAGGAGGTCATCGCCCAGTTGGGATTTGGTCACGATCGCCTCCGAGAGGCCGCCTCCAGGCTTCTCGACCCATCTCAGCATGCAGCCGCCCATCTGCGAGTGGGACGGTTGCTGGAACCTCTATTGGATGATGACGATTCGTCGGCGCTCTTCTTCTCGGTTGTGGAGCATCTCAACCGGGGCTCGCAATTGATTGTCGATCGAGAGGAACGGGATAAGCTGGTCCGTCGAAATATACGGGCCGGCAAGTTGGCCCTTCGAGCTCAGGGGGGAGCGGAGGCCAGAGGGTTCTTTGAATATGCCCAACAACTTTTGGGCCAACATGCCTGGTCTGCCCAGCCCGAGCTGGTCGGCGAAGTCTTCTGGCAGCGAGCGCGAACGGAGTCAATGCTCGGACATTTTGATGAGGCTCAAGAGTTGGTCGAAGAGGCCCTGGACAAGATCAACGATCCCCCTCGTCGTGCTGATTTTCACGCCGTGATGATCCGCCAATATACCCGTCAGAATGAGCACGAAGCCGCTCTAGCTGTAGGGGAGGAAGCCCTGAGTGAGCTGGGCGTAGAGATGTCTTTGCTCGACGAAGACCAGGTCAATATAGGGATTGTCACTCATTTCGTGGAGGTGGAGCAAAAGCTGGCCGACCTGTCGATTCCCGAGCTCGCCGAGATCTCCAGCGTCGAAGATCGCCGCGCCGAGGCGGCCCTTCGCCTATTGGTCGCCCTCTATCCGCCGGCAGGATTGTTCTCCCTGTCGCGGGCTGTGTTGACGGGAGTGGCGGCGATGTCGATCACCCTTGATATCGGCCCACGTCCCGGCTCGGCCACGGCGCTGGCGATGTACGGAATGGTGCTGACCATACGGGGCGATATCGAGCGGGGGAAACAGGCCGGGCAGTTGGCTGTGAATTGGGCCCGTCAGGCGAGAAATTATTCTGAGTTGTCTCGGGTCCTATTTGTGGCGGCGGCCACCATCAACCACTGGACCCGCCCCCTGGAGCAGAGTTTGGCCTTCCTTCGAGAGGGCCATAAGGCGGGGCTGCGATCGGGAAATTATCTCTTTGCCGGCTATAACTTTTTTATCAAAACCCTCTATCAATTCTTCCGGGGGGAGGCATTAAAAGAGGTCAAGCGCCATGCCAGACAGGGACTCGAAGAGGCCTGGGAGACGCGAAATCACTCCGTGGTCGATATGTATCGGGCCCTGTTGTTGGAGACGTCGAACCTGCTCGGGGAGACGGCCTCACCGATGGATTTCTCCGATCAGGAGTTTGAAGATGGAGACGCTTTTTTGGGTCATTGCGAAGGTCGCGGCAGTTATTCGGCGGCGACCACGTTTCGCATCGGCCGCGCCCAGATCGCCTATCTATATGGCCATTATGAGGCCGCTCTCGAGGAACTCCAGGACACCGGCCGAGATCTGGGGCCACTGCTGGGGACCTTTGATGCCGGTCGCCATCCCTTTTATCTGGCCCTTGCCCTGGCAGAATGTTGCCTCCAAACCGAGGAGGGGAATGCTGAGAAGTTGCGATCAGAGTTGACCCGGACCCGGGACGAATTGGCCCGTCTGGCTCAGGGATGCCCTCAAAACTACTCCCATAAACTTCTCCTCGTCGACGCCGAGATCGCACGTGTCAACGAGGAAGTGGAAGTGGCGATGGACCTCTACGATCGGGCGATCGAAGAGGCCCAGGAGCAGGATTTTCTGCACCTGGAGGCCCTGGCCAATGAACGGGCCGGATTATTCTGGATCGATTTGGGAAAACAACATTTCGCCGATCTTTATCTTCGCGCCGCTCATTACGCCTACGGTTTGTGGGGAGCAAAGCGAAAGGTAGAACTGCTCGAGGAGCGCTTTCGCCTGTTAAGGCACCCCCCCTCCGAAAGCGGCAGCCGTAGTACGAGCTCCGGGGGGGATGCTATCGACGTGGAGAGTGTCTTCCGTGCCACGGAGGCCATCGCCAGCAAGCTCGACATTGACACCCTATTGCCCACCTTGATGAGGGTGACCATGGAGAACGCCGGCGCCGAACGGGCGGTCTTCGTCGTCGTCGAGCAGGGGGAACTTCAGGTCGCCGTCGAGGGTCATGTCGATGGGGAGCCCACTACCTTCGAGCCCCGAATAGACCTCGAGCAGTGGCCGGGACTTCCCCACTCGGTGATCCGCTTTGTGCAGCGAACCGGTGACCCCCTGATGTTGGGGCGAGCCACCCGGGATCCTCGGTTTCGAAACGATCCCTATATCGAGGCCCACCGTACCCGGTCGGTCCTCTGTCTTCCTGCAGCCGAGCAGGGGGAGATCCAGGGCATTTTATACGCCGAGAATAATCTGGCCGACGACGCCTTTTCCAAAGAGCGCACTCGCATCCTCCAGATATTGGCCGACCATATCGCCATCTCTATAAATAAGGCCAAACTCTACGCACGCCTCCATGAGGAAACGGAGCGTTTTCGTCAGCTCGCCGAGAATATTCAGGAAGTTTTCTGGCTGATGGATTGGCCATCGGGGCAAATCACCTACGTCAGCCCAGCCTACGAGGCGATGTGGGGACGACGGCTGCCGTCGATGCCGCTGTCCATCGAGGAGTGGTCCGAGCCAATCGAGGAGGAGTATCGCCGTAAGATCATCACTGCCCTTCGCCGGCGGGCCGCCACCGGCGAGTACGACGAGACCTATCAGATCGTTCGACGCTCCGGAACCCGCCGCTGGATCAGAGATAGAGGATTTCCGATTCGAGATCCCGATGGTCGGATCTTTCGAATCGCCGGGGTGGCCATGGATATTACCGGTGAGCACGAGGTAGCTCAGATGAAGGAGGAGTTTATCTCCGTGGTCAGCCACGAGTTGCGCACTCCTCTGACGCCGATCACCGGTATTTTCTCCATGTTGGTCAATGAGTACGAAGAGGGATTGCCCAGAGGGGTCCGTGAAATGGCGGAGTTAGGCCTGCGCAATAGCCAACGCCTGCTCAATCTCATCGACGATCTCCTGGATATCCAAAAGTTGTCGATGGATAAGGTCACCTTCAACCTGGAGGTCCTCGACGTCGGTGAGGTGCTCGAGGAAGCGGTGCAATTCAATCAGGTACTCGGGGCGCCTCGAAATATCAGCATCGAATTCAAGGCGATGGATGAACCTGTACTGGTCAATGTCGACCGGAATCGTCTCTTACAGGTATTTACCAATCTATTGTCCAACGCCATCAAGTTTTCCCGCGACGATGAGGTCGTCCTCACTGAGCTGAGCACAGCCCAGGGACAGGCCAAGATCGCCATCACCGACAAGGGGCCAGGGATACCGGCCGAGGCCAGAGAGCGGATCTTTGAGAAATTCACCCAGGCCGACTCCTCCTTGACCCGTCGTCACGGTGGAACGGGCCTGGGGTTGGCCATCGCCCGTTCCATCGTCACCCGCCTCGAAGGGCAGCTCTACTTCGACACCGAAGAAGGTGAAGGCACGACGTTTTACGTAGAGCTGCCCCTGGCGACCGAGAATCTATGACGACGAATAGATCGCCTAGAAGCGGCCGTTGATATTGAGCATCGGCCCCTCGCTTTTGACCGGCGTGGGGCCCTGGTTGGGCTCATCGATGGTGTTCATCTGGTTCGCGTAGCGGTCGCTGTGAACGGCCAGGGAAATCACGCCGATCGTGGCGCCGACGAGCAGGCCGCCCCCTGCAAATTGAGCGATCACCCAGGGACTAAAATCCATTCCCGTGACCAACCAGGCACCGAGGCCGATAAGTCCACCGGTGATGCCGCCCCACAGGGCGTTTTGACCGATGATAGCTGCCCAGTTGGGGCTGTTGGTGCGCGTCGTCGGTTCATCGGCCCGATCTTGGTGATATTCAGAGTCGGCATCGCCGTGCGCCCGGGCTTCATCGTCGGTGGATGAGACATTTTCGTGCTCACCGTCGTGGTGGCGTAACATCTCATCCATGCTCACTTTTTGCTGAGCGGGAGTAGCGGCCGCTGCCAGCGACGGCGCAAGTGCCATACAAGTGGCTGCCACAAAGAGGGCGATCAGTGGTCGAAGTTGTTTGAAAATCATGGGTTTTCCCCCTACAGCGATAGACTTCGTGAATATCGGCGCGCCGTCGAAGACGGTTTCCGATGGAACTAAATTATAATCGCCTCAGGGCAAGGACCAAAATCAGAGCAGACCAGGCGAGGATCCGAAGATCCTCGCCTGGTCAATTTCAACGAATCTGTCCGGCTCTGATCAGTCGACCAGATCCTTGAGCTTTTCGGTCAGCTCCGGCACGGCCTCGAAGGCGTCGGCAACAAGGCCATAATCGGAGACCTGGAAGATGGGAGCTTCCGGATCCTTGTTGATGGCCACGATATTTTTGGAGCCCTTCATCCCAGCCAGGTGCTGGATAGCACCGGAGATGGCCACGGCGAAGTACAGATTGGGGGCGACCACCTTTCCGGTCTGGCCAATCTGCCAGTCGTTGGGGGCGTAGCCGCTGTCCACGGCGGCGCGAGTAGCACCGACGGCACCGCCCAGGGTGTCGGCCAGGGCCATAATCATATCGAAGTTCTCTCCCGAGCGAAGTCCCCGTCCACCGGCGACGACCACTTCGGCGTCGGTGAGCTCGGGACGCTCGCTCTTGACCAGGTCGAAGGAGACGAACTCCACGCCGTCGGCAGCGCCCGTACCGGGGTCGAAGGCCTCTACCGAGGCGCCGGCGCCGGTGGGCTCGGCGGCATCAAAGTCGGTGGTCCGCACGGTGATGACCTTGACCGGCGTCGCCACTTCCACGGTAGTGATCACGTTGCCCGCCCACAGGGGCCGGCGGAATTTGAGGCCATCGTCGTCTTCGACGCTGATGGCGTCGGAGACCATGCCGGCGTCGAGCTTGGCAGCTACTCGTGGCAGCAAGTCCTTGCCGGTGGTGCTCGCCGGGGCGCAGACCACGGTGGCGTCCACTTTTTCAGCCGCCGCGGCGATGGCAGGGGCGTAATTTTCAGCCAGGTAATTGGCATAAGCGGCGTCGTTGGCGTAGAGCACGCCGGCCACGTCGTAGCCGGCGAGTTCTTCGGCGATGCCGTCGACGTCCTGTCCCAGAAGGACGACGTGGACGTCGCCACCGGTCAATTCGGCCGTTTCCTGGGCGAAGGTAATGGCAGACAGCGTCACTTTGCGAAGGGCGCCGTCGAGATGTTCGGCAACAACGAGTACGTTGGCCATGATGTCTCCTACAGTCAAAAAGTCGTCAGTCATTGGCGAGTTGATCCGCACAGACGGATTTTCTCGAATTCAAATGACGTTGGCTTCGTTTTTGAGGCGGTCGATAAGCTCGTCGACGTCCTCCAAGATCTCTCCGGCGGCGCGCTCTTCGGGGGCCTCGTATTTGAGGACGTTGACCCGGGAGGCCACGTCGACGCCCAATTCATCGGGGGTCAACGTGTCCAGAGGCTTGCGCTTGGCCTTCATGATTCCAGGCAGGCTGGCGTATCGCGGCTCGTTGAGCCGAAGGTCGGCGGTGATGATACCGGGAAGTTCGATGCGCTTGGTCGCCGTGCCGCCGTCGACTTCGCGAGCCACCGTGGCCCAGCCGTCGCTGACCTCGACGGTGTAGGCAAAAGTAGCCTGCGGCCAGTCCAGATAGGAGGCCAGCAATTGAGCGGTCTGGTTGCGGTCGCTGTCCACCGCTTGTTTGCCCATGAGGATGACGTCGGGCTCTTCGCGGTTGACCACTTCCACGAGCACTCGGGCGACGGCGTCGCTGTCGAGGTCTTCGTCGGTTTCGACCAGGATTCCCCGATCGGCGCCCATGGCCATGGCCGTGCGCAGCTCTTTGGTCGACGCCGAGGGGCCGACGCTGACCACCACCACTTCACCGCCATGTTCTTCTTTGAGTTTGATCGCCTCTTCGACGCCGTATTCGTCGAAGGAGTTCATCTTATATTCCACTCCTTCAGTGACGACGCCACTTTGATCGGGCTTGATCTTGACTTTCATGTCCGGGTCGGTGACCCGCTTGACCGTTGCGAGAATTTTCACGTGTCCTCCTCTTAGAAGAGTCATTCAGTTGACGTGGGTTTGTGATGCTCTCGCGGGGTCAGCCCATCGATGAGCATCTCCGCGATCTGGTGGGCCTCGTCGGTGACGTCGGCCGGGGGTTTATGGGCCAGGGCCAATTGCAAAAGCACTTCGTCCAGGGCGCCGAAGATGGCCCGTGAGACCAATCGGCTGTCCAGATCGCTACGCAGCACCCCTTCCCGTTGACCGCGCTCGATGAGGGAGCGCAAGATCTCGAGATAGGCCCCGAATTTGGGGTTCTCGTATTCCTTGACGAATTTGGCGCTCTGCCGCAGCTCGACGGTGATAAATTCCGCCAGGTCGCGGTGCTCGACGGCGAGGTGAAAATGAAGCTGGACAAAGGCCCGAAGGCGAGGGAGCACCCCACCGTCGACGGCCTCCAATTCATCTCGCAGCCGATCGATGATCCACTCCATGCGATCTTCGAATAAGGAGATCAAAAGATCATCTTTATTCTTGAAGTATAGGTAGATCGTCCCGTCGGCCACCCCGGCTTCACTGGCCACGTCGGAGACGCGGGTGTTGTAGAAGCCGTTCTGGGCAAAGGCGCGCAGCGCACCCTGGAGGATGCGTTCGCGTTTTTCCGAGTTTCCGCGTTGTCGGTCCGCTTTCGCCATGAAGCTCGTTCCAACCAAAATTGATGGGTCACCTCGCGCTCACGGCGCGAAGTGAATGAGCATTCAGTTATTAGTTCCCACCATGGGGGCTGTCAAGGTCAGGCCCTCAAACCAATTCATTCAAGGGGCCATTCATCGCCGCCCTGAACCGTATAACGAGGCCGAAAGCAGCCCTCTACCAGGCCTTGTGACTGGTCGTTGAAGCTCAGGATATTTCGACCCAATTCCAGTTCCCAATGACCGGCAAAGATTCGCGAGACGCCGTCGAAGCCCTCGATGACCACCGTGCCGCCCAGGGCGTTGTAGACGTAATCGTCGTCGTCGAACAGAATCTCGTCGCCGGCGGCGTCAAAGCCAATCTGGGCGCAGATGGTGCCCTCTTCGATAGAGCAGTCGTGGTGGTTCAATCGGGTCAGGTCCTCCGAACCGGCGGGCATCTGTGAGGCGTCGTAGACGGTCAACTCGAGAGTATCGCCGTCGGCGGTGAGGTCGTCTATGATCTCGCTCAGGTAGGCTTCACTCCTGGCATCGTAGAGGCGCAGGATCACCGGCTGGGGGTCACTTCCATCGGGGGGCGTGGCCATACCCAGGTTGAGGCGGATCTCATTGATGCCGATCCAGCCGGGAGTGGAGTCGGCGTTGGAAAGTTGGATGGAGCGCGAGGAGTCGCCGTCGTCGACGGACCCCTGCAGGTAGGCCTTGAGGTTGTCCGTCTCGCAGCGCTGCTGGGGCGGCGGTTCTTCTTCTTCTTCGGGACCGCAGGCGGACAGGCAAAGAGCCAGGGCCGACAGGGCGGTGGTGGCGACGATGAGCGGACGACAGCGAGATATAAAGCGCATCAGATCCTCCGAAGGGGACCGTCGGGCAAAGCACGGTCCAGGCGCAGGTTATCGATGAGGCGGGCCCGACCGATGGTGACGGCCATGGCCATGACGGCCCCGTCGTCGCCGATGGGCTCGGCGTCAGCCAGCGGGGTGAGACGATCGGGGTGGACGCATTCCACATAGTCAATAGCCGCCAGGGGGCGGGAGTCGATCTCATTGGTGGCGGCTCTTACAAGATCGGCCACCGGCCGGCTGTGGTCTTGTTGATACGCCCGATATGCAGCAACCAGGGCCCGGCTCAAACAGATCGCCTGCTCCCGCTCGTCGTTATTGAGGTAGCGGTTTCGGCTGGACATGGCCAGCCCGTCGGCCTCGCGCACGGTGGGCACACCGCAGATCTCGATGGGAAAATGCAGATCTTTGACCATACGGCGAATAATGGCCAGTTGCTGGTAGTCCTTTTCGCCGAAGACAGCCACGTCGGGAGCGACCAGGTTGAACAGGCGGGCGACCACGTTGGTCACACCGGGGAAATGGACCGGTCGGCTCGGTCCGCACAGATAATCGCCCAATTCGTCGACCACCACCCGGGTGACGTCGCCGTCGGGGTAGACCGCCTGGCGTTGCGGGGTAAAGAAGAGATCGCATCCCAGGTGGCGGCATTTTTCTGCGTCGCCGTCCAGGTCGCGGGGGTAGTCGTCGAGATCTTCACCCTCGCCAAATTGAGTGGGGTTGACGAAGACGCTGACCACCAGGTGGTCGCAGCGGCGAAGCCCCTCGCGCATCAGAGCCAGGTGGCCGTCGTGTAAAAACCCCATGGTGGGGACGAAGGCCACCGAGCCGGTCAATTCGGCGCGGGCGCGGCGCAGCTCGTCGATGGCTGTGATTCGTTGCACGGCAGGCTCAGTAGGAGTGGTCGTCGTCGGGGAAAGCGCGATGGCGCACTTCATCGCCGTAGGCGCTCAGAGCGTCGACGATGGTCTCTTCCAGAGCGGCGAAGCGCTTGACGAATTTCGGTTTGAAGTCGGAGTTCATGCCAAGCAGGTCCTGGATGACCAGCACCTGGCCGCTGGTCTGATTGCCGGCGCCGATGCCGATGGTGGGGATCGACAGAGCCTCAGTGACTTTCGCCGCCAGATCGGCGGGCACCATCTCCAGGACCAGCATATAGGCGCCCGCTTCCTGGAGAGCTCGAGCGTCGGCCAGCAGCTGGGTGGCCGCCTCGTCGCCGCGGCCCTGGACGCGGTAGCCCCCGAAGGCGTGCACCGACTGCGGGGTCAGGCCCAGGTGGCCCACCACGGGGATGCCGGCCTGGCTCATTCGCTCCACCAGATGAGCCACGGGCTCGCCGCCCTCGAGCTTGACCGCCTGAGCGCCTCCTTCCTTGAGGAGTCGGCCCGCGTTGCGCAGGGCGTCGTCGGCGCCGGCCTGATAGCTCATAAAGGGCAGGTCGGCCAAGATATGGGCCGTGTTATTGCCCCGCATGACCGCCCGGGTATGGTAGATGATGTCATCTACCTCGACGGGCACGGTCGTGTCCTGTCCCTGAATGACGTTGCCCAGGCTGTCGCCGATGAGGATGATATCCAGATCGGCCTTTTCGACGAGGCGGGCAAAGGTGAAGTCGTAGGCCGTCACCATCGTGATCGGCGTACCGTCGGAATAGAGTTGATGGATGTGGCGAAGGGTCTTACGGCGGGACATGGGATCTCGAATGGCGCGGGGAGATACTACGTGGCGAGCCAACGGCGCCACATCCTACGGGGATGGTCAGGGGTGGTCAACGGGCCAAAACTCCGACGCTTTTCCGAGGTGGGAAGCACGGAGGTTTCCGATTTCCGATTCCCGAATTCCGAATTCCGATTTCCGATTCCCGATTTCCGATTCCCGATTTCCGATTCCCGATTTCCGATTTCCGATTCCCGATTTCCGATTCCCGATTTCCGAATTCCGATTCCCGATTCCCGATTCCCGATTCCCGATTCCCGAAATTTTGAATACGTCGGACGACGGAGGTTTCGGATTGGTGGGTAAATCTATTAGGACTGAACCCCCTTTCGAGCCGTGCTTTGAGATGCCTGTAAGATCGCAACGAGTTCGTTGGCTTCATCGCTGAGGCCGGAGACTGAGAGCATCCCGTTGAGATAATCAGCGTGTGCGAGAACCCCCAGCCAATATCGACTCTCGCGCATCTCTTTAAGTGCTATCGACAGTTTGTGAACGAAGTCTCTGCGGCTCTGGGCTCCCTGAGCCTCAGAATATTGGGCCCCCACAGAAGTTCCGCAGCGTAGAAGCTGATCTTGGACATGCTTGCCAGGTCGAGTGGAAGGTAATTCTTCGCAGAGTCTTACGATTCGTCCCCCAAATTGCTCGAATCGCATGGCCAAATCTTCGCCTTTATACAATTTTCTGTTCAGGCTCATCATGATCCTCGTCGTTAAATAAGTGTTGTTGAAGAATTACTTGTTTATCGGTGTGGAACTCGGAGTACGCTCGAGTCCAAGACATCACCGCTGTGTCGTTCCCCAAATCTATTATCGTCGGAATCTCAAGAATTTTGCGTAATTTCTAAGTCGTCGATGCAAAATTTGTTATTGGTCGGCGTGGTCTTACGGATTTCCGATTTCCGATTTCCGATTTCCGATTCCGGATTTCCGATTTCCGATTCCGGATTTCCGATTTCCGATTTCCGATTCCGGATTTCCGATTTCCGATTTCCGATTCCGGATTTCCGATTTCGGATTGAGTTTACGGGTGTAGTGCGGTGAGGCAGAGCAATGAAAACGGGGAAAGGGAATCGGAAATCGGAAATCGGAAAAAGGGAAGGTGTGGTGAGGGGAGGTTTGACGTTTCTCGGATTTCCGAATTCCGGATTTCCGATTTCCGATTTCCGATTTCCGATTCCGGATTTCCGATTTCCGATTTCCGATTTCGGATTTCGGATTTCAGATTGAGTTTACGGGTGTTGTGCGGTGAGGCAGAGCAATGAAAAGGGGGGAAAGGGAATCGGAAATCGGAAGTCGGAAAAAGTGAAGGTGTGGTGAGGGAGGTTTGACGTTTCTCGGATTTCCGAATTCCGATTTCCGACTTCCGACTTCCGATTTCCGATTTCGGATTGAGTTTACGGGTGTAGTGCGGTGAGCCAGAGCAATGAAAACGGGGAAAGGGAATCGGAAATCGGAAGTCGGAAAAAGGGAAGGTGTGGAGAGGGGAGGTTTCTCGGATTTCCGATTTCCGATTTCGGATTTCGGATTTCAGATTGAGTTTACGGGTGTAGTGCGGTGAGGCAGAGCAATGAAAACGGGAAAGGGAATCGGAAATCGGAAGTCGGAAAAAGTGAAGGTGTGGTGAGGGGAGGCGCTCCTACCACAGCAGCCGCGCCCTCAATCCGAGGCTGGTCTTATAGCCCACCAATCCGTGGCGCACCCGCAGTTGATCGTCGACGATATAGGTGGTGGGGAAGGCGTTGACCTTATATTCGTGGGCCAGGGCGTCGGTGCCCAGGTAGACCGGATAGTCGATGCCCTCTTGTTGGACGTGGCGTTCGACGGCGTCGCGGCTCTCGTAGTGGAGGACGATGCTGATGACGTCCAGGTC
>SLJM01000288.1 GCA_007135085.1 Myxococcales bacterium | reverse complement strand
GGCAATATGGAGATGTTGCTCACCTTCGAGGAGACCGAACATGGCTCGCGGCTTAACTTCGATAAATTCGAGACCAGCGGCCGCGACATCTTCACCGAAGCCTGGGGCCATATCGATATCACGCCAACCGGCAATCGCCCGCGCGTGGAGCTGCGGCTGCAGGTCAACGAAGAATATGTTACCGAACACGGGCTATCGAGCTTGTTCAATATGGGCGAGTTTCGACAGGGCGAATATGGCGAGTGGTACGGCTTCGTCATCGCCGGCCGGGCCGGAGATATCAATTTCCGGGGCTCTCGCACGGCCGCCCAGGGCCCGCAGGCGGCGGGGCAGGACGACGCTGTCGACGGTGGCGACGACGCTGGGGAGTAAGTCTCGGAGCTCGTCGGTTAGTGTTTCTTCGAGGATACGCGGGACCCAGTTTTTCCAAAGAGAAGTGATGTGATCGCCATGGAGCAGTCGGCGAAGAGAAAGAAGAAAGGCGAACCTCTGCCACTTATCCAACGGCGCAGCGACGAGATCGTCGTCTGCGGGGCGCGCCAGCACAACCTTCGAAATCTCGATCTGACCTTGCCGAAGCGCCAATTGGTGGTCTTTAGCGGCGTCAGCGGTTCGGGCAAATCGTCGATGGCCTTCGATACCCTCTATGCCGAAGGTCGGCGCCGATATGTGGAGAGTCTGTCCACCTATGCGCGCCAATTCTTAGGGCAGGTCGAGAAGCCCGAATTCGACGTGATCACGGGCTTGAGTCCCACCATCTCGATCGAACAAAAGACGACGGGGAGCAACCCGCGAAGCACGGTGGGAACGATCACCGAGATCCACGACCACCTGCGGGTGATGTGGGCCCGACTGGGTACGCAGCATTGCCATGAATGTGGCGAGGCCGTCTCGGCGACCACCCGGGAGGCCATCGTCGACCAGTTGGCGGGCTTGCCGGAGGGGACGAAGTTTATGCTCATGGCTCCTCTGGTGAGAAACCGAAAAGGGGAGTACCGCGATCTCTTCGAGTCGCTGAGGAAGCAGGGGTTTGTCCGGGCTCGGATCGATGGTGAGATTTTGGAGCTCGAAGAGGTGGAGATGCTCGACCTCCACACCCGCCACGACATCGACGTTGTCGTGGACCGACTCATCGCCAGGCCCGATCGAGCGACGAGGCTGCGCGACAGCGTGGCTCAGGCGCTGGACGCAGGCGATGGGAAATGTCTGGCTGTAGCCGCGCCGGGACAGGACCTGGGGTGGGACGAGAAGTTATATAATGTGGAGCGCTCCTGTCCGAGCTGTGGGATCTCCTTTCCCGAATTGACCCACCAGAGTTTTTCCTTCAACAGCCCCGTCGGTATGTGCGGCACCTGTCAGGGGATCGGCACGACGCCCCAGGTGGAGCCGAGCCTGCTCGTCGTCGACTCGTCGAAGTCGGTGCGCGAAGGGGCGTTGGTGGCTATCGGTCATGAGCCGGGGACCAGGCGAAGTGATTTTCGCTGGGCCGACGAGGTCGCCGATATCTGGCAGAAATTGCTGGCCAGCGAGAAGGCGGGAAGCATCGACCTCGACGTTCCCTGGGACGACCTGGGGCGAAAAGATCGGCGCTTTATGCTCTTCGGGCCGAAGAAACAGAAGAAGGGCTATCGAGGGTTTAAGGGCGTGGTGCCCTTCGTGGCGAAGATGCGCGATGAGGCATCGACGAAGGGAGCGCGAAATTTCTTCGACGAGTTTATGGGAAAAGCTCTCTGTCCCGATTGCGACGGTCTACGGCTGAAGCCCGAGAGCAGGGCGGTGCGATTTCGCGACCTGTCCATGGGCAAATTGAATAGCATGGACGTCGTGGAGGCCCGGCAGTTCTTCGAGGATATTGAGCTCGAGAGCGACCAGGAGGTGCTCATCGGCGAAGAGCTTCTATCGGAGCTTCGCCGCCGGCTGCGGTTTTTGGACGAGGTAGGCCTGGGTTACCTGACCCTCAACCGCGGGGCGGCCAGCCTCTCCGGTGGAGAGAGCCAGCGAATACGACTGGCCAGCCAGTTGGGAAGCGAGCTGTCGGGCGTGCTCTACGTGCTCGACGAACCGAGCATCGGGTTGCACCAGCGAGATCATACGAAATTGCTTTCCACCCTCGAAGAGCTGCGCGACGAGGGCAATACGGTCATCGTCGTCGAGCACGATCGAGAGACCATGGAGCGCGCCGACTATCTGGTCGACTTCGGCCCCGGCGCCGGTCGAGAGGGCGGGAAGATAGTCGCTCAGGGTACGCTGGAGATGGTGGCCCGCTCCGAGGAGAGCGTCACCGGTGATTATCTCTCGGGCCGAAAGAAGCTCGCCTGGCCCGAAGAGCGGCGGGAACCCGCAGAGGGAATCGTCGTCAAAGGGGCGCGCCAGAACAACCTCAAGGATATAGACGTCCATATCCCGTCGCGGGCCTTCGTCTGCGTCAGCGGCGTCTCAGGGGCCGGTAAGAGCACGCTGATCAACGAGATCCTCTATCCAGCGGTGGCTCGTCGGGTCTATTTCAAGCACCGCACCGTCGGCGAACACGACCTGCTCGAGGGGCTGGAGCGCTTCGACAAGATCATCGAGATCGATCAGAGCCCCATCGGACGCACGCCGCGGAGCAACCCGGCGACCTATACGAAGGTCTTCGATCATATTCGAAGCTTTTTTGCTTCCCTGCCGCAGTCGAAGATGTACGGGTTTACGAAGAGCCGGTTCTCCTTCAACGTCGAGGGCGGCCGCTGCGAGGCCTGCACCGGAGCGGGGGCGAAGAAGGTGGAGATGAATTTTCTGCCCGACGTCTACGTGCCCTGCAATACGTGCCTTGGCAAGAGGTTCAACGCCGCCACGCTGCGGGTGCGATATCGAAGCAAGTCCATCGCCGACGTGCTCAATATGACTATCGCCGAGGCGGTGGAGTTATTTGAGGCCCACCCGAAGGTGCGTCGCCACCTGGAGACCCTGCTCGACGTGGGGCTGGAATATATGCGGCTCGGCCAGCCGTCGCCGACTCTCTCCGGCGGCGAGGCTCAACGGGTGAAGCTGTCGCGAGAGCTGGCCAAGATCGCCACGGGAGACACCCTCTATATTCTCGACGAGCCGAGTACGGGTCTTCACTTCGAGGATATCCGCAAATTGCTGGCCGTGGTGGACAAGCTCGTCGATGCGGGCAATACGGTGGTCATGATCGAGCATAATATCGATATCATCGCCTGCGCCGACCACGTCATCGATCTCGGCCCCGAAGGCGGCGCTGAGGGAGGCCATATCGTCGCTCAGGGCACGCCCGAAGAGGTGGCTCAGGTCGAGGGTTCGTATACTGGAAGATTCTTGAGACAACATTTTGATGAATGACTGAAAAACTTCGACATGTGGTGCCCTACGAGACCGGTGACGGCTCGATGACCCTCTATGATGAGGAGCGGGATATTCATTATCGCTCCTTCCACGGCGCGATCAGTGAATCTCGCCATGTATTTTTGGGCGCTACGGGGCTGTTGGAGCGTCGTCATGAGTGGCGAGTGGCCGAGCTTGGGTTCGGGGCGGCCGTCAATTTTACGCAGACCGTAAAGGCATTTCGTGCCGACGACGGTGTCTCGAAGCTGGTCTATCACAGCGTGGACTGGCGTCCCGTGACGGCGGAACATCTCGAATTTCATCAAGGGGAAGGCGGAGATCTGGCCCGCGAATTGGTGAGCCGGTTTCATAGTGCACAGGATGGGCAGGATCGGCAGGTGCGCCTGGAGAGTGAAGACGGCGCCATCGATGTCGTCCTGCACGCCAGCCCCTGGCATGAGGTGGATCTGGCCGGTGTCAGGGCGCAGGCCTTCTTTCACGATCCCTTTTCGAAGCGCGTAAATCCCGACGGGTGGACCAGAGAGGCCTTCGCCGGTGCAATGGCCGCCATGGATGAGTCCGGTCGGCTGGCCACCTATTCGGCGGCCACGTCGGTCAAGCGAGCCATGTTCGAGGCCGGCTTCGTGGTCGCCACGGCGCCCGGGCCTGGCAGAAAGCGGGAGATCACCGTGGCCTCGCCATCTGCGCAGGCCCTGCAGGGATTGGAATTATTGGAACGGGAAAAATATCTGGGAGCTCCGCAATGAGTCAATCCGACGCCCTGGCTATCGTTGGAGCAGGGCTGGCGGGGCTCTCGCTGGTCGATGCAATATTGAAAGAGGGGACCGAAGCCTCGAGGATTACCGTCATCGACAGCGGCGATCCCCGGCGCGGCTCATCGACGCCGGCGACCATGCTCCATCCCTTTCCGGGGCGGACGATCCGACTGTCGCGAGGGCAGGGCGATTCCTTTGTTCGCAGTTGGGAGATTCTGCAGGGTTGGCGTCGGAGATTGGGCGATGAGAAGTGGTGGTGTTCGGCAGCCATGGTGCGCCCTATCGACGATGACGATCGGGGGCGGCAATTACTCGAGAGTTGGGAGGATGTATCGCCCGATTTTCCCGCTCCTATCACAGGTGAACGATTGAGCGCCGCCGCGGTGACCAGACGCTTTGCCGGGATTGAATCTGAGGTGGACGCCCTGATCTACGAGCCGGCGGCGGCGGTGCTGATCCCAAAGCTGATCGAGTTATTGCGCGCCGATCTGGAGGGGAGGGGGGTGACGTTTATCGACCGCAAGGTCAAAAAGATTCGCCACGACCAGCCCGGGTGGTCGCTCATCTCAGGCCGTATCGTCCTCTGGGAAGGGGCGCGGGTGGTGATGGCCAACGGCCCCTGGCTTCATCATTTCTTCCACGGCCTGGACCTGCGCTGTCGAGCCGGCGAGGTGGCTGTGTTGGACCCCGGCGACGCCGAGCTGGGGGCGACGGTCAACGGCAAAAAGCACCTCTTCGTGCGCCCAGACGGTACCTGGGGGCTGGGATCGACCTATTTTCGACCGCCCCAGTGGGACGAGCGCGACGACGAGCATATCGTCGAAAAGCTAAAGGCCGGCGTCGCCGACTTCGTCCCCGCCGTGTGGGACGCGCGAGTGGTTCAGATATGGCGCGGTATTCGCGGCGTCTTTGGCTCGGATCATATGCCTCTGGTGGGACCGGTCCCCGGTTCACCGGGGCTCTTTAGCTTCGCCGCCTTCGGCTCGAAGGGGCTGTTGTGGGCGCCCTCGGCGGCGGCCGATATGGCGCGGTACCTCGGTGGCGACGGCGAGGCTATCTCGACCCATATGGACGCCCGACGGATGAGTCGGGAAAAGTGGGGGATATGGGAAGGGATGATGGGGTGAGGCTCGGCGCAAACGGCGGATTGCACCTGTCAGTACGGTGGGTTAAGGTTCAGTCATCAGATGATTGACTTTGTTTATAGGCAATATCCCAGCAATTTGCGGTCCAAAGCAATAGGGTCGTGACCGACACTGAGGAGAATCATGTCCAGCGATAACCCACTGATGCTCGGGGACGTCACCGCCGATCTGGCGCGCGTTCTTGGAGTGGTCGACGATCTGCGTCAGCAGCAGGGGTCGGCGTCCTATGAAGAAGTGCAGGTTCGGACGGCAGAGGCCCTTCGCCTTCATCTGCTCAGCTACGTGCGATTTTTGGAGGGTGAGTCCCTGTTGTCCTACGATCGTATTTCGGACCAGATGGAGCTGACCGAACGAGGGCTGCAGGCCCGGTTGGATCCGGAGTCTCTTCGAGAGGCGGCGCGACAGGCTTTTGCCGATCAGATCGCCGACGACGAGGTGAGCGGGGGCGATGCCTTCGGAAATATGTTTGACGATATGGCGGAAGAGATGGACGCCGCCTTCGGTGGAGGAGGAGCTCCGGCGGAGGAAGAATCGGTGGGCATGAGCGAGAGCAGCGCGGCCATAGCAGAAGCAATAGAATCAGAAGCCAGGGAAATGGCGAATCACGAGGCGTCCTTTGAACAGGAAGAGGCCTCTTCTCTCCGAGACGAGGAGAATTCGATGAACGGCGAAAGCAATGCACCCGGTGGCGACTCTCAATGGGCGTCGCCCGCACAAGGTGGAGCGATGAATCAACAGGCATACGAGCGCATCGAAGAATTGGGAAGCGGCGGCATCGGTACCGTCTATCGGGGCCGCCAGGTGCGGCTGGCCCGGGAGGTGGCGATCAAGGAGATCCGCGAGATCTTCAACGTCTTCGCCGGTGTTCAGCGGGACGATATTATCGACCGATTCCAGTCGATCATCGAGACTCAGGCCTCGCTGATTCACCCCAATATCGTCCAGATCATCGACGTGGACACCACGGGAGAATATCCCTTTTCGGTGATGCAGCTGGCGCCGGGAGGAAACCTTCGCCGGCTCATCGAGCACGGTGACAGGCCGCCGCTGAAAGTGTCGATCAAATATTTCCTCCAGATCCTACACGCCCTCAATACGGCCCACGATCAGGGAGTGGTTCACGGAAGCCTGAAGCCGGAGAATGTGGTCCTCGACCACGCGGGCAACGCCATGGTCTCCGACTTCGGAGTGTCTCGAATCGTGGAGCGCGACGGCGGCCGAGGCAACCAGGTCTACGTCGGCGTGGGCACCGTGGCCTATATGAGCCCCGAGCAATTCCAGGATCCGAACCTGGCGACCGTCAAGAGTGATATCTACTCGTTGGGGATCATGTTTTACGAGATGCTCACCGGCAAGGTTCCGGGCCGACGTTCGCCGATGCCGTCGAGCTTTTATCCAGATATCCCGCGGGCGCTGGACGATGTTTTCGATCGAATGTCCATGGACCGCGAAGAAGACCGCTACGACGCCGTCGAAGATATCATCGCCGATATCTACGGCGCCGAAGAGGTGCTCGATATTCTCGACAAACGGTCGGGCGTGTTGTTCTTGAGAGATCCCATGGCTCATGGTGAGCTTGGGCTCGGCGAGGGCGTGGCGGCCGAAATCGCCGCCGGAGCGGCTGCACCGGTGGAGGAGGAAATCTCGGAGGCCGCCGAAGAGGAAGCACCGCAGGCAGAGGAGCCTGAGGAATTGGACGCTGAGGACAGCGCCGCCGAGGAAGAGGCGGTCGAAGAAGATGACGGCCAATTCGAAGAGGAAGAGGCGTCTGACGAAGAGGCCTCTGACGAAGAAGACGACGCCGAAGACCTCGACGAGGAAAGCGACGCCGACGATGAAGATGACGGCGACGTTCTCAATAAGCTCGATAAATACGGGGAGATGTTCGACGATGAATAATCCCATGATCGATGCGGAGGAATCGATGACCCTGCCCAGGCTGGTCGACTTCGAGGGAGCCTTTCCCTCCACAGGACAAGGAGTCTTCGTCGCCGGTGGGGCCAGGGTCATCGGCGACGTGCGCATCGGGGCCGAGAGCAGCGTCTGGTATAATTCGGTGCTCCGCGGCGACGTCTGTCCAATCACCATCGGGGAGCGCACCAATATCCAGGATTTGTGCGTCATCCACGTCACCTCCGGGATGCACGACACCCTGGTGGGAGACGAGGTCACCGTCGGTCATCGCGCCATCTTGCACGGCTGTGAGATCGGCGATCGCTGCCTGATCGGTATGGGGGCGGTCATCCTCGACGGGGCGGTCATCGAACCGGAATGCCTCATCGCCGCCGGCACCCTCATCCCACCGGGAATGCGCGTGCCCTCGGGGAGCCTGGTCATGGGCTCGCCGGGCAAGGTCAAGAGAGAGCTCACCGACCATGAACGGCAGAGTATCGTCGTATCGGCCCACCATTATGTGGAGCTGGCAAAGCGACACGACGTCAACGGCGGGTGAGCGAAGAAAGCGCAGATAATAGAGGTGGGGCGTAAACGGTATTTATTGCACCCGCTCCGGGGAGCGAAGCAGGCCCAGACGGTTGCCGATGAGCAAGATCTTATATCCGTCGACGTTATCGAAGGTCATCGATCCGCGGCAGTCGCCGTAGCGGTCCATGGGGTAGCGGCTGAATCGGTGGCCCTCATTATCCCAGAGATGAATCTGGGTGAGCACCTGCACACCGCGCTCGCGGGTATGGCAGCCCACGTCCAGAGCCTGACAATTTTGTTCGCGCACCTCTTCGACCTGGCATAGATCCATGCGTCCGTCGCCCTCTAGATCGGTGAGGTAGGCGCGGCTGTCGTAGAGGGTGCGAGTGCGCGGGGCGGCCGTATGGCGGCGAAGCCTGGTCTGTCCGATGATGAAATTAGAGGAGCGGGGATCGACGAGGGTGACCGCCGTCTCTCGGAGCCGCTGGTCACTCAGGTCGAAGGATTTGTGCCAGCCCACGCCGAAGACCCAGGAGCCGATGACGTCGAAGGGGAGGAGGGAGAAATTCTGGACAAATTCCTTTCCCGAGGGGGCGGCGTCCGTGCATTGCTGGAGCGGTCGGTCAAAGACGGGCTGTGCGTGTTGGACTGACCACTGGCCGTCGTCCCCGGGTCGAAGGGCGGACCAGATCAGTTGAGTTCTGGCATCTGTGGCGCAACGGCCATTCTGTGAGGGTTGACCGCAGAGGGTGATGGCCACTCGATAAGTACCCGAGGGCTGCTGATATGCCTCGATGGTGCGCATCTGGTTGGCACCGGCGGTGCAGATCGACGGCACCTCGTCAGAGGAG
>SLJM01000379.1 GCA_007135085.1 Myxococcales bacterium | reverse complement strand
CCCAGGTCGAGGCTTTTGCCGATTCTGCGAGTGGCAATAAAACGCAGGCTGGCTTTGCTGGTCAGGGGTTGCCCCGCTCAGCTCAGAAGGGCCCCTCCCTGCCGCGCTCAAAATCGAGCGGGCCCAGCCTGCCACGCGTCAAAGGCGGCCCCTCCCTTCCCGCCTCAAAAGGCAGCGGCCCCTCCCTGCCAAGACCAAAATCGAGCGGGCCATCTCTTCCGAAGCCGAAGTCGAGCACCGCCGACCTACCGCAATCCAAATTGGCCACCGCCGATCTACCGCAAGCGAAGTCCGGCCCTTCACTGCCGCGCTCGAAATCAGCCCCCGAGCTTCCTCAGGCTAAATCAGCCTCCGATCTACCTCAGGCTAAATCGGCCCTCGATCTACCTCAGGCTAAATCAGCGCCCGACCTTCCGCGCTCCAGCAATGACAATCTGCCCGGTAGAAGCGGAGAATTGCCAACCCGTGCCGGTGGCGCTCCCGCTCCGGCGGCTCCCCCCGAAGACGATGATCTCTTCGGTGCTCCCATCCAGGATGACGGCGATCTTTTCGACGCCCCTGAGCTCGACGAGGAGAGCGATCTCTTCGACGCCCCTGCTCTCGACGAGGAGAGCGATCTCTTCGACGCCCCTGAGCTCGACGAGGAGAGCGATCTCTTCGACGCCCCGGGCCTCGATGACGACAGTGAAGATCTCTTCGGCTCCCCCGACCTCGACGAGGAGAGCGACGATCTCTTCGGTGCCCCCGACCTCGACGAGGAGAGCGACGATCTCTTCGACGCCCCTGGCTTCGACGACGTGGCCCTCGATGAAGAAGATCCCCTCGAAGAGGACGACGATCTCTTCGACGCTCCCGAGATGGACGACGACGATCTATTCTCCGATGCGCCGGCCGACGACGACGATTTCCTCGGCGGCGATCAAGGATTTTCCTTTCTCGACGACGACCCCGTCGACGCCGGCGGTGACGACGCCCTCGAGGATTGGGAACAGGAGATCGCCGGCCCGGACAGCTTTGATCCCGGTGACCTGGGCGGTGCTGACGACGACTGGGGCGATGACCTTCTCGACGATAGCGAGCCCACCGGCGGCGGCGCACCTCCTCCTTCGCGGGCCCGCCAGCCGGCCTCACAGCCACCGGCCAGTGACGGCCACGATCCCTTCCGACCGGCGTCGACGGGCATTCGTGAGCAAGCTCAAGCAAGCCCCGACCAGGCCTCGGCAGCCCAGGACAGCGCCGCCGGAGATGATAAAAAGCGGGGTCTTATGACGCTGGTGGGGGTGCCCGTATTGGCATTGCTCCTCGTCGGCGGTGCCGGCTTTGCGATCTTCAATTTTCTCCAGGACGGAGAGCAACAAGAGCAGGTCGTCGAACGAGGCCCGCGCGCTGTGGAGCTGTCCCTGGACGAACTTCGCACGGACAACTTCAATACTCTCGTGGGCCTCATCGACGAGGGGCGCTCCGGCGATCTGGACCAGCGAAATCAGGGCCGCCTGCTCCTGGCAAAATCGCTGTTTTTGATGCGCTATGAAGACGACTCGATCGCCGACTCGGCGGATCAACTCGCCGCCACCCTCGCCGGCGGGGAAGACCAGGCCGACGTGGCCGTCGGTCTGGCCGCCCACGAGGCGCGGATGATCGAACCCGACTCGGCACGAGCGATCGCCGAGCCCTTTACGGACGATCCGGAGTTGGCCTATTTCGCCCATCTGGTACTGGGCATCGCCGACGCCCGTGCTCACCTGGAGGGCCGTCAATTCGAGCAGGTACTGGAGGCAGCCGAAGAAGATACCGAGCTGTCCGGCGCCGACGAAGAAGCTGCCGAAGAAGATGACGCCGGCGATGAGGGCGAAGAACTCGCTGCTCAAGACGAAGAGGCAACCCACGAAGAGGAGGCGCTAGCCGGAGCCGAAGCCGAAGAGGAAGCGCTCCAAGAAGAGGTGGACGAAGAAGCCGACCAGGAATTCTTCGTCAGCCGCGCCTCCGAACATTTTCACGCCGCTGCCGCGGCCGATGAAACCGCCGGAGCACCTCATTTCTGGTTGGCTCGGCTCGCACTCCACGTCGATGACGCCCCGGCCGCCCTGGAACACCTGGAGCGCGGCATTCACGCCGATCCGCGCCACGTGGCCTCCCGCCTGCAGGCCGGCCAGCTCTATTATGGCCGAGGCGACCTCAACGACGCCGCCGAACACCTTGAAAAGATCATCGAGGAATTGGCCGCCCAGGCCTCCGACGACGAGCGGGGCCACTCCCTGCACCTGATGGGGCTGGTCCATCAAGCCCGCCAGGAAAGTGAGCAGGCAATTAACCTCTTTACCCGAGCTCTGAGCACGGATAGTTCCCGCACCGAAACCCTGCGCGCCTTGGCCGAGGAATACGAACGGGCCGAGCGCTACGACGAGGCGCTGACCTTCTTTACCACCGACGAAAACCTGGGCCAGGAAGACCCGGAGGTCATGCTCGGCATCGTCCGCTCCCATATGGGGCTCGAGCAATGGCAGAGCGCGATCACCAAGCTGGAGCAGGGAGAAGAACAATTCCCCGAAGACGCCCGCTTTCCCTACAACCTGGGACGCCTCAACTGGCAGCGCGGCACGGTCCACGAGGCCCGCGAAGCATTTGAGCGCGCCATCGAGATCGATCCCGGCCTTTTTCACGCCCGCACCTCATTGGCCCGCCTGGCCTACCAGCTCGACAACAGTATTGCCGTCGGCGAAGAACAGGTGGGTGCCATCCTTGAATCTCCGGACCTGATCACGGCTCGAGTGGCCACCGATATCGCCCGCTATTATTATGAAGCGGGCCATGACGAATTGGCTCTGGAGTGGAATGAAGAGGCCCTGCGTCTGGACCCCAACTATTGGGAAGCCCGGATGTCTTTGGCCCGTCTCTATCTGGACAACGAGCAGAGCACACGAGCTCTGGAATTGCTCGAGCGGGCACGTGACGAAGGAGTCCAAGATCTCCAATTGTCGGCCTATCTGGCCGATGCCTATCGCCTGGACGGACAATTCGATCGGGCCATCGACGAGATCAACAACGTCATCGCCGAAGAGCATAATAACCACGAATATATCTTCATCCGCGGGCGCATTCACTACGATCGGGGCAACTACGCCACGGCCCGTGAGGACTTCACCAACGCCTATGACCTGGACCGAAACTTCCACGAGGCCTATTTCTTCGTGGGACGCACCGCTCTTGCAGAGCGCGATTTTTCGACGGCAGCCCGCATCTTTCGTCATGTTCTCGATTACCAGCCCAATAACGGCATCGTGCATTATTATATGGGCCGTACCTTCGAGCAGGAGAACTCCACCACTCAGGCATTGCAGGCCTATCGCGATGCGATCCAACAGGATCCCGATTTCGTACAGGACAACCCAGACGTGCTGATCCGCCGAGGGCGCCTGCTGGCTGGACTGGGACGTACGGGCAGCGCCATGGCCGACGTGCGCCGGGCCCTGGAGATCGACCCCAATAATACGGCGGCGCTGCTGGCCATGGGCTCGCTCAACTTCCAGGCCGGCAACTACGACCAGGCCATCGAGCAATACACCCAGGCATTGGAAGACGATCCGGAGCACCCCCGGGCCCAATATGAATTAGGCATGTCCTATATCTACCGCGACCAGGACGCCCGAGGTGCGCGCCATCTCCAATTGGCGGTGCGACACGGCTATGAGGACCCTGAAATTTATCGCACCATGGGCTATTTGTACCGTGAGTTGGGCCAACGTTCCGAAGCGGTCAACTCCTTTAAGACCTATTTACGAGAATCGGACCAGGATCAACTGGCCGACAGCACTCGGCGCGAAATGCTGCGCCAGATTCAAGACCTCGGCGGATGACAGGCGATAATCGGATCTTGACGACCATGCCATGGTGGCAACTCTGTTTGGACCCGGTTATCGAGCCAGTTTCGCTTTTCCATTGATCGAACGGTTAGCCCCCCGGCGACATGCAAAAAATTCTCGCCATAACAACCTCAGCCAAACTCGAGGATCGCCTCGGCGAAGCTCTATCTTCGCCTCGCCTGGTGGCACGGGTGTCTTCTTGGGCAGAAGCTCATCGCCTGATGTCGAAGAGCAGCCCCGCCGTGGTCATCGTCGGCGACGACCTGGCCACTCCCGCCCAGGTCACCGAAGTTGTGCGCCTTGACAACGTGCTCGGCAAGGACGGCAAATCTGGCTATTTGATCACCGACGCTCCCGACGGCCCCCTGGCCCAGTGGAGCAATATGTTCGGGTCCATCGAAGGAGTGGTGGCCACCCCGAACACCCCTCGTCAGTGGAAAGATCTCGCCGAATTGCTCCAGGCCCATCTGGGCTCGACGAAGGATGAGCAGAGTACCTCGGCCACTAAAAGCGCAAGGCCGAAGGCCTCGAAAAAAGCTGGAGATTCAAAGGCTTCGACCATCGTCGTCCGGTTGCCCCAGATCACCGATGGTTCCCTGTCCAGCGTCCCCCTGGGCCGAATCTGCTATAGCCTCTCCATCCATGGCGCCACGGGGATGCTCCACCTTCGCGCCGGAAAATCACAGCGGAGCTTTGCTTTTTCCGACGGCCGCTTTGTCGAGGCCCCCGGCCAGGACGATGCCCAGGCCCTGACCAGCGCCTTTGCCTGGCCGGAGGGAAAATTTAAATTCGAGCCCCGCCAGAGTGTGTCGGGCACTCCCCAATCGCTGTTCTCTCTTATCATTCAGGGACTTCGAACTTACCGGCAGCACCGCCAGATCATGCAAGACCTGATGCCCCGCCTGCAGACCTATCCGGTGGCCACCCAATTCTGGACCCAGCGCCGAGATCGACTCGACTGGGAAGTCTTGGCACGAGTGATGGACCAATGCGACGGAAGCCAGACTCTGGAACAGATCTTCGGCCAGATGGGAAGCGCCGTCACCGAGGCATTTTGCAGTGCCGTCTTTTCCCGAGACACCGATCTGTTGGTCTTTCAAGCCCAGGCCACCAAGGGGCCAGTCAAAGTCCAATATGATCATAGCTCAAAGGCCACTACCTCCAAGCGAGGTCAGACGGCTCAGGGCTCAAGAAAAGAGGGCAAATCCAATAAGTCTGAACGGGCCTCCGGCGCCGAGCGCGCCAAAGTGGAGAAAGAACTGCGTCAATTTCATGACTCTCTCGGTTCCATGACAGCCCACCAGGTCTTTGGACTATGGGAGGGCTGCGGTCGGGAGCTGGTCAAACAGACCTATTATTCGATGGTCAAGGAGCACCACCCCGACGTCTATGGGGGCAACGTATCGGGAGACGTGCGTAAATTGGCCCAGCATATCTTCGTGCAAATCCGCCAGAGTTATACGGAGTTGCTCAAGGTAGAGAACGAACAAACCGTGGCCCCTCCCGATCCAGTCGATCCCTCTGCCTCGGGCAAAACGCGGCGCAAACAGGTCGACACCCTCCACTCCAAACAAGGGCAGCCGGCGATCGGCCACAAGAAACAGCAGCCAAGCCGGCCCCAGCGCATGACCTCGCCGATCGGGTTGGGGCGGGCTCCTTCGGAGGCTCATCCCGAATATTCCGGTGCCACCAAATCGTCCAAGAAAAAACGACCCTCCTCGAGTCGAACCCGGCGACGCACCTCCTCGATGGGCGGCACCAAGCCCAAGCGACGAACCTCCTCGGTGGGCGGCGCCAAGCCCAAGCGAACCTCCTCGGCCGGCGGCATCGGCGAGCCCGCCTCCGATCCGGAGTGGCGACGCCAGCGCCTGGAGCGTCTGGAGCGAAGCTCCTCTCGCACCCGGCGACCGACACCTATCTCCCCGTCAGGCGGCAGCATCCCCGCTCCAAAAAACAAGCCGAAACCTGCTCAGAGTGCCTTTAATTCGGGCTATAAAAAATTCAAGAATACTCTCTACCGCAAAGCCCTGGTCGACTTTGAGAAGGCTTACCAGGCCGAACCCGAAAACGGCCTGTATATGACGTTTTACGCCTACTGCCTCTTCCAGGTCGATCCCGATCAGGGCAAGCGCTGCCGCGAATTGCTCAAGAAAGCCATCGATACCAAAAACCGCCAGGCTCTTCCCGACGCCCACCTCTTTCTGGGCAAAATTCTCAAGATCGACGGCCATGCAGACCGGGCCTATCGACACTTCAAAAAGGCCCTGGAGCTAAACCCGGGAGCCCGCGAAGCTGAGCGAGAAATCCGTCTCTACGAAAAGCGCAAGGGTTTGGACAAGAAGAAGTCCGATGCCGACGGCGGTCTTTTCAAGAAATTGTTTAAAAAATAGCGCTATTCCTATTAGGATGGTAGGGTCGCGATATCAGTTACCGCTCAATCTCTTGTGGACAGAGAAATATGGGAAAAATCATCGGAATCGACCTTGGTACGACCAACTCCTGTGTCGCCGTCATCGACGGTGGTGAGCCGTTGGTGCTGCCCAATAGCGAGGGCTCTCGGACCACGCCGTCCATGGTGGGCTTTACCGAAGAAAACGAGCAATTTGTCGGTCAACAGGCCAAGCGCCAGGCTATTATCAATCCGGCCCAGACCATCTACGATATCAAGCGCCTCATCGGCCATAAACACAGCTCCGATCAGGTTCGCAAATACGCCCAGACCCTGCCCTTCAAGATCATCGAGAACACCAACGGTGATGCCTGGGTCAAGGTCAACGGCCAGGAGTACAGCCCCCAGGAGATCTCGTCGCTGATTCTGCGCAAAATGAAGCAGACCGCCGAGGATTATTTCGGCGAGGAGATCACCGAAGCGGTCATCACCGTGCCCGCCTATTTCAACGATGCTCAGCGACAGGCCACCAAAGACGCCGGCAAGATCGCAGGCCTGACCGTGCGCCGCATCATCAACGAGCCCACCGCCGCCGCCCTGGCCTATGGGTTCGAACAGACAGAAGACGCCAACCTGGTCATCTTCGACCTCGGCGGGGGCACCTTGGACGTGTCGATCGTCCAGATTCGCGGCGGTGTCTTCGAAGTCGTCTCCACCGCCGGAGACAATCATCTGGGCGGCGAGGATTTCGACCGGGCCGTACTCGACTTTTTGATGGAGCGCTTCCAGTCCGAAACCGGCATCGACGTCAGTGAGGACAATATGGCGTTGCAGCGTCTCAAAGAGGCGGCAGAAAACGCCAAATGCGAGCTCTCCACGGCGAGCGAGACCAATATCAACTTGCCCTTTTTGGCCGTCGATGACTCCGGTCCACGCCACCTGTCGCTGACCCTGTCCCGCTCTCAGCTAAACGATCTGTGCTATGACCTGGTAGAACGCCTCGACAAACCCTGCCTACAAGCACTCCAAGAGGCAGGTATCGACAAGGGCGCCATCGACGACGTATTGCTCGTCGGCGGGATGACTCGCATGCCCCTGGTCCAGGAGCGGGTCCAGGAGATCTTCGGCAAAAAACCCAATAAAGGGGTCAACCCCGACGAGGTAGTCGCCAAAGGGGCGGCCATTCAATCGGGCATCCTCGGCGGCGAGGTCAAAGAGGTCATCCTCCTCGACATCACTCCCTTCAGCCTGGGTATCCGAGTGCGCGGCGATCGATTCAGCCCGATCATCGGCAAAAACACACCGGTCCCCACGATGGAGACCAAGGTCTTCACCACCACCGAGGACAAGCAGGATATCGTCACGGTCACCGTGCTTCAGGGTGAAAACGATATGGCCAGCAAAAATAAGCTGCTCGGCATGTTCAACCTCACCGGCATCGCCCCGGCGGCCGCCGGCAAACCCCGTATCGAGGTCACCTTCGAGATCGACACCGACGGCATCGTCAACGTGTCGGCCAAAGATCTGAGCACCAACGCTTCTCAGACTATCACCGTCGAAGGTCACTCCGGTCTGTCCAACGAGGAGTTGCAGCGGGCCATGCAGCGCAGCCAGAAAGCCCAGGCCGCTCTGGCCTGACTTCCCCCTTTGCTTCTTTGGTTCAAGAGACCTTGGCGACCCGTTGCATCGCCGCCTGAGGTGCCTTCAGGCGCATCCGCCAGTCCACGGCGGCCACGTCTCCATGCGCCATCTCCAGCCAGATATTCTCCCCGTGGAGGGGCTCGCTGGAGACGATGAAGTGGTTGACGAACCCCGACGAGGTCGCCGCCTCACAGGCCTGCGAAAAGCTGGGGCAGCTCTCACGCTCCGGGCAACATCCCTTATAGGTGCTAAAATACAGCTCCTTGCCGCCGTGGTGAGCCAACATCATATGCCCGTTGGTCAACACGAAGGTCAGGTAGAACTCCTCTTCCTTGGACTCCTTCGGGCAGTAGCAGTCCATTCCCGTCACTTCCCGCACCTCGTCGACGGTCGCCTTGACGGCGCCGATCATATCGTCGAGCTCCGTGCCCTTTCGGTGCACGTCAAAATAGCGCGCCATATTGGAGATCAGCAGATAGAACAGCACTTCGCTGTCCGTATCGCCCAGAATATAACGGCGATATACGGGCGAGACCTTCTCTAAGATTGCCTCCCGATATTGATCAAAATTGGGAATCTGGCCGTTATGAGCGAAGATCCAATTACCGAATTGAAAGGGATGGGAGTTGAT
>SLJM01000509.1 GCA_007135085.1 Myxococcales bacterium | reverse complement strand
GCCACATGAGCTCGAAGCTCTTCGACCAGATCCTCTGTGGGCTCGCCACTCTCGAGGGTGACGAAGGCGACGATGGCCTGGCCCTTGAGATCGTCGGGCCGGGGCACCACAGCCGCCTCCGTAACCTTGGCGTGGCTCACAAGTGCACTCTCGATCTCCATCGTCCCCAGGCGGTGACCCGACACGTTGATCACGTCGTCGATGCGGCCCATGACCCAGAAATAGCCGTCCTCGTCGCATTTGGCGCCGTCGCCGGCAAAATAGGTGGCGTCAAACCGGCCGAAATAGGTGTCCTGAAAGCGCTGGTCGTCGCCGTAGACCGTGCGCAGCATCGACGGCCAGGGCTGGCGAACAACCAGAAATCCGCCGTCGCCGGCGGGCACCTTATTGCCCTCGGCATCGACGATCTCCGCTTGAATCCCCGGCAGGGGCTGGGTGGCGCTTCCCGGCTTGGTCTTGGTCGCTCCCGGAAGGGGCGAGATCAGGATTCCCCCGGTCTCGGTCTGCCACCAGGTGTCGACGATGGGGCAGCGCTCCTTGCCGATCTCCTGGTGATACCAGATCCAGGCCTCCGGGTTGATGGGCTCGCCAACGGTGCCCAACATACGCAGGCTCGACAGATCGTGGCGCTCCGGCCACTGCTTGCCCCACTTCATAAAGGCCCGAATCGCCGTGGGCGCCGTATAGAAGATATTGACGCTGTGGCGCTCCACGATATCCCAGAACCGGTCGGGCTGCGGATAATTCGGCGCCCCCTCGTACATCATCGACGTCGCCCCGTTCTGCAGCGGTCCGTAGACGATATAGCTATGGCCCGTGATCCAACCGATATCGGCGGTGCACCAGTAGGTATCCTCGTCTTTGAGGTCGAAGACCCACTTCGAGGTCAGCTTGGTCCACAGCGCGTAGCCGGCGGTGGCGTGGACCACCCCCTTGGGCTTTCCAGTGGTGCCCGACGTATACAGAATGAACAGGGGATGCTCGGCGTCAAAGGCCTTTGCTTCGTGGCTCGTCGGCTCCCCGGCGATGGCGTCATGCCACCACAGGTCGCGCCCCTCGAACCAGTCCACGGCGTTATAGGTGCGCTGGTAGACCACCACTTTTTCCACCGAGGCACAGCCGGCCGCCATGGCCTCGTCGACCTTCTCTTTGAGGGGCAACACCTCGCCACGGCGATAGCCCCCGTCGGCGGTCAAGATGACCTTGGCCTGGGCGTCCTCGACGCGATCTTGAATGGCCGTCGACGAAAATCCACCGAAGATCACGCTGTGGGCCGCACCGATCCGGGTGCAGGCCAAGACGGCGATCGCAAGCTCGGGGACCATGGGCATATAGATCGCCACCCGGTCGCCGGCCTCCACGCCCATACGCTCTAAGGCGTTGGCGAATCGGCAGACCTCCCCGTGAAGCTGCTGATAGGTCAAGGTGCGCTGGTCTCCGGGCTCGCCCTCCCAGATAAGGGCCGCTTTATTTTTGCGCGGCGTGTCCAGGTGGCGATCCAGGCATTGGACGCTCATATTGAGCTTTCCACCCTGGAACCACTTCGCAAAGGGGGGCTGCCAGTCCAGGGTGGTGTCGAAATCGCGCTCCCACACCAACTCCTCCCGAGCCAGCCGGGCCCAGAAACCCTCCGGATCGTCGGCCGCTTCTTTGCGCAATGCCTCCAGCTCGTCGGCGTTGACATTGGCCTGCTCCACAAACTCTTCGGACGGAGCAAATTGGCGGTTTTCGACGAGCACGCTTTCGATATCAGACATGGCGATCTCCTCAACGCAGTAGTGCCTCGAACTAATTGTCATTCCCAAAACTTACCGTGCCGTCATGCATACCGCGCCGCCGTCGACGGCGCAACTGGAGGGGGTGAGACTCGGTGGTCTTCGATCGGTCTTCGATGAACCTCGGTGGTCTGGACGATGGAACTATCGATCAATCCCCAACGAAGAATACCAAAAACCACCCACCTCAGGCTCCCATTGGCGCGCGGCCAGCTTGGCCGCTTTGCGGACTGGCAGTCCGCGCTCCAGAGGGAGACCGAACGCTTACCCCTGCGATATATCGCCAAAAACCCCGTCCGTTTGCCTTTTGCCCCCAGAGTGCGTATTATTTGAGTGTAATAACAGCGACGAGGCACGCGTCGCCCAACGTGTCGATCACACCGTGGTCCAGTCGGGAATGGACGCGCCGCCGTCGATGTTCATCGATATAGGACCAGCGATGACGACATGCGATGGCACGATGAACTACGAAGACTTCGAATGGCATATCCTGCGCCTCGTCTACGAGGAAGGGCTCGATCGGCTCCAGCCATCGTATCTGGCCTACGCCCTGGGTCTGTCCCACGATAAGGTCACCGACTTTTTGGAGCAGGCCGCGCGCAGCGGCCTGGTCGAATTGGACGTCAGTCTCGAGGGACGCCTGGAATATACGGTGCCCGGCCTCGATCAGTTCCGAGACCTCCCGCGACCGATCTGGAAAGATATCGAAGAGCAATTCGACCTGGAACCGCCGGCCGCTCAGGAAGCGCAAACGCAACAGGACGAGGGGCCGCCGCGGCCGACGGGAGCCAAACCGCCGGCCAGAGCCATTCAGCCGCCGCCGGGCGTCGATCCCCCGCCGGCCGCTCAGGAAGCAGACGGCCTGCCAGGGGCCGCCCCGGAAAGGCCCCAGGGCACCAGCGACGACGCCCGGCGCCGGCTGGCCGTGGCCCAGCACCCCCAATTGCCCTCGGCGCTGCGCCGCCATATCGAGGCCCATTATAGCGCCAACGATCAGGCCATGATGCGCCTCGGCGATCGATCGCCGGTGGTGGGCACCCGGGCCAGCGTCAACGACCCCACCTCGACGGCCATGGTGGCCCTGGACAACGACGAGCGCTTTCCCTTTCGGGTCGAGGCCTGCGACGACACTTATTGCGACCCCACCCAGACGGTATTTATGCGCCAGATCAAGGTCCACGGCGCAGAATCGGAAGAACAGCTTCGCTACCATGTGCAGCGCTTATTTGAATCCTTCGGCTATCGCGTGGTGCAGGCCGAAGAGGAGCGAGTTCGCTTCGAGCGCGGGTCCGTGACCTTTATTCTCGCTCTGGTCCCGCTCTTCGTGTTGGTTTTACCCCTATTCGTCTACCTGTTTTTATACTGCATGGGCCGATCCACGATCCATCAAGAACCGGTGGAATTGGACGTGCAATTTCGACGTCAGATCGAGGACGGGGAGCCCGTCTTCGAGATCGATCTGACCTTCATCGGCCTCCACGGTGTCGTCTTAGGCGCCGCCGACCAACGAGTGCTCAATCAGGAGATCGACACCTTGCGCGACGAGCTGCGCTGGTCGCTCAGTCCTGGATAAGCGCAGCACTTTTATTTTCGTACACCGCCTTCTTCATTGCGGAGGGCGGGCCCGGCTGCTTTTGGCGTTTTTATTTCGACGCCGCCGCCGGGTTTCAAACGTTGACGACCAACCCCGAAAAAGGAACCCATGACCGAGCTCTACGACTTCTCCGTCGATAATATGATCGAACCCATCGAGCGCCTCTTCGAGCGGGAATTCCCCACCGATTACGGCATCTTCGTTCCTCACGCCCAGCTCGCCGACGAAGAGGGCCGCGTCACCGACGTGGACCTCCTCTACGTGGCTGGCAGCTCCAAGATGCTCCACGCCGTCAAAGTGTTGAGCACCTATGACAACTGCCTCTTCGACGTGCAAGAAGGCATCCACAGCATGAGCCGAGCCCGCGGAAATTATCTGTGGATCGCTCTGCCCCTGGATGAATTCCGCGAGGGAGAGGCCCAGTACAACGATATTTTGGCCAATACCTGCAACGACCGGGGCGTGGGCATTTTGACCGTCCAACCCCGGGGCCGCGGCCTGTCGGCCAAGATCATCTCCCGCCCCGTCAAGGAGGAGGGAGAGTTTATGGACTTTTATGACGGGCTGCGCCAACAATGGCGTAAGGTCAAAGACCGCAATATGGCCATGGATGGATACGAGATCGTCGATTATTATAGTCGGTAGTCAGTTCCCATCCGGGACATCGCTACCGACTCGGAGCCACGCATGCCGCCCACCGACTATAGCCCTCACATGGCGTTCATGCGTGAGCTCCGCTCCCTGCTCAAGGCGCCCTACGCGCTCATCCACATCGAGACCCACGAAGAGGCGCGGGCCGTCGATCTCCTCAAGCGGCTGGCCGCCCGTCAGGATCGCCCTCTGTGGGAGTGGTCCATCACCCGGGGCTTCGGCGACGAAGCGGGCGGCGACTTCATGGCCGCCCTTCCCCAGGTGGAGGCCATCGACGAGCCCGGCGTCTTCATCTTCAAAGACGCTACCGACCAGCTCGACGATCCCGTCGTGCGCCGCCGCCTACGCGAGACCGAGGCCCACTGCGCGAAGGCGTCGAAAACCCTCATCTTCGTCGGCCCCCGGCCCATCGACTATCCGGACTTCGCAAAAGATCTGACCCCCCTGTCGCTGCCCCTGCCGGATCGGATCGTCATCACCCGCCAATACGAGGCGGTCTTCCCCCCCGATAAATTCCCCGATCTACCCCACGACAACCTCATCGGCGGGGCCATGGGCCTGACCCAGCGCGAGGCCCACCGGGCCTTTCACCGAGTGCGCCACCAGCTCTTGGAGGCCCGAAAGGCCGGCGAGGACTTCGACGTCGAGGAGGCCATCCTCCATGAAAAACAGCGCATGGTGGGGCGAAGCAAGGTCCTGGAATTTCACCCCCTCGACGCCGGCCTCGACAGCGTGGGCGGCCTGGATGCCCTGAAAGAATGGCTCAAAAAGCGCAGCCGTGCCTTCAGCGAAGAGGCCCGCCAATACGGCCTTCCCGCCCCGAAAGGGCTGTTGCTCATCGGCGTTCAGGGCTGCGGCAAGAGCCTGACCGCCAAGGTCGTGGGCCGCCACTGGGGGCTGCCCTTATTGCGCCTCGATATGGGCCGCGTCTTCGACGGCCAGCGCTCCCCCGAGGAAGCGCTGCGCTCGGCGCTCAAGACCTGCGACGCCCTGGCGCCCTGCGTATTGTGGATGGACGAGATCGAAAAGGGCTTCGCCACGGGCAAGTCCGACGACGGCCGGGCCACCCGGGTGTTGGGCTCCCTGTTGACCTGGCAGCAGGAGAAGAAGACCCCTGTATTCGTCGTCGCCACCGCCAACGACGTCACCTCACTCCCCCCCGAATTGTTGAGAAAGGGCCGCTTCGACGAGATCTTCTTCGTCGACCTGCCCCAGATCCACGAGCGCCACGAGATCTTGAAGATCCACCTGGAAAAGCGCGACATCCACCTCGACGACCAGACCATCGCCGAGCTGGCCGAAAAGTCGGAGCATTTCTCCGGCGCCGAACTCGAGCAGGTCGTGGTCAGCGCCATGTACGCCGCCTTTGCCGACGACCGCCGGTTGGACCGAGACGACCTCCTCTTCGCCATCCGCGACACGGTCCCCCTATATCGAACCTACGAGGAGATGATCAAAGGCCTTCGCGAGTGGGCTCACGAACGAGCCCGCTCGGCCTCGCGCCAGCGGCGGGTCATCGACTTTTTTGGTGCCAGTTGAATCTCTTCCCTCGAAATACGTCGAAGTCGATGAGGGGTTATTGTTGACGTATTGCCCCCTTGCGCTTTACCAGTGTTGATGTCGTCGAAGGTCTTTATCTTGATGATCGGACAATGAACTCCAATCTTTCCGGCAAGCTCATCCCCATCGCTCTCTGCGCCATCGCCACCGTGGCGTTGGTGGCCGCCGGATTGTTCATCTACGACGCCCGTCACGAATTGAGCACGCCCCAGGAACACAACGATCGGGAATTCGTCGCTTTCTCCAGCCCCACCGAAGCCGACGACGACGAGAATCCGAGGGGTCACGAAAACCCCACCGACGACGAGGCGATCCCTGATTGGTCCGAAGTCGACTGGGAGGAGCTGGCCCACCAACAGGAGTGGGAGATCCTCGAGCCCCGCGACGATGAAGCAGAGCCGGTCCTCGAAGAAGCCGGCGGCGACGCCGACCAGGCGGCGCCGGCGGGCAACCGTCAGGGACGGCGTCGCAAGGGTCAGCTCGTGGTGATCACCAACTTCACCAAGGCCGAGGTCACGGTCAACGGCGATCGCTACCAATCCTACTCCAGCGACGGCACCAACCCGGGAATGGAGCTCGTCGCCAACGAGACCCACCAGGTGGTGGTCGTCTTCAACGGCAACCAGCGCATCTACGATATCAACCTGCGCCCCGGGGAGCGTCGGCTCTTGATGGTGGAGCTCACCGGCATGGGCCAGGGCCCCCAGGAGGCCCGCCCGGAGCCCAACCCCCGGCGCACTCAGGAGCGCCGCGAGCGAGCTCGAAGACCGGAGCCCGAAGAGGAAGAGCTCGACGAAGACGAGGGTGAGATCACCGTCTACTCCCGCCCCCGGGGCACCATCTACGTCGGCGGATCCAGCACCGGCGAGGGCACTCCCGGAACGGTCAGCGTCGATCCGGGACGCCACGAAGTACAGGTGGAATACGACGGCGGTGAACTGTCGGAGACCAAGACGGTGCGCGTGCGAGGCGGCTCGCGGATAAAGCTCTTCTTCCGCGACGACGACTAAACCAGGTTTAAAAACCCGGCGTTTTCCTTGCCAAATCGAAGGTGGGAATCAACTTCATCGATATCGAAGTCGTATTCGCGCAAAAAATCTTGGTCGGGGCGTGAGCACCGTTTTCTTGGTTATATGGACCATACCCTATATACTGATTGCGTATGGTCGGCGCTAAGACAGGTTGACCAGTCCACCCCGGCAAGGTTGTTGGCCAGTATTTTGGCCAATTAATGCGATGACTGGACTGCGAGTTCACCTTCGATTGAGGGGCTCGTCGTAAGGGCAAGGACGCCCGCTACCAGAACCGGTGGATTTCCATTGATGGTGACCGACGATGATTCGACAGACCTCTATTTGTTCGCTCTGTGGTGTATTTCTGGCCCTGACTCTGGTGACGGCTCCTCAGCCGGCGGCGGCTCAGACCGCCGATCTGCCCTCGGCCTCCCAACTTCTGGCTGCCAACCAGGACGGTAATCAGCCTCTGGCCGACGGTGAGCAAGGGGCCGAGACAGCCGACCAGGCCGAGCCGACCGAGACGGCCGAGTCAGCCGACCAGAGCCAGGAACAGGCTCAGGCTGAATCGGAAGAGCTGGCCCACGACACCACGGCTCGTCAGCATCTGAGCGATCCCCCCCGACATGTCGACGGAGAAGGTGAGAAGGCCCGCATCGAGCGGCTTCGAAATTTCCTGACCAAATTCTCCGACGAAGACGAAGCCTCCTCCGAAACCATCGCCCGCCTTCGCGAGGTGGGAAGCCATCTGACCTCCTCTCAGAGCCCTCATCTGCCATTGCAGCCCTACGTCGTCGATCCCCGGTGGAACGAGGCGATGCAGATGCTCGACGACGGCGATTGTGAGGACGCCCTGGAGCTGGCCACGGAAGTGCTCGGCCCTCCGGAGGTCAACGCCGACGCCGAGCCAGGCGTGGCCTATGCCTTTGCCCGCATGCAGATGTGCGGCGGGGAGCGATCCGCCGGGCGGGCCACCATGCAGGAGCTGGCCGAGCTTCCCGACGCCGTGGGAATCCTGGCCCAAAAAGCACTGGGCCGTTCGGCCAATTCCGATATCGACGACGACGCCCGCAGCTTGAACGCCCATATCGCCGACGGCCAGCGCCTGGCACGTGACGGCCAGGTCGACCAGGCCCTCGAGCAATTGCGAGAGCTGCGAGAAGGGTTGAGCGGCGGCTGGGACCGCCACCGGGTGCGCCTGGCCGAGGCCCGCATCATGGAAGACGCCGGCCTCCAAGAAGAAGCGGCCATGGCCTATCTTGGGATCTACCGAAAGACCCGCTCCTGGCGCTCCAGCAATAATATCGCCCGCCAGATCGAGGAAGCCGAAAAGCGCATGGACCGCGAGATCATCCCCTTCGGCGACCGCATCGACCGAATGCGAGGGCTCATCGCCCGCGGCCGCTATCGCCACGCCCAGCAGGTCTCGCGGGAAAACGCCCAGATCCGAGGGGTCAGCGGCACCGAGATCCGCGGCTGGACCCGCTATCGCCAGGCGCTGCAAAACGAAAGGCAGCGAAATCGAGAACGGGCGGCCAGCCAATTCGAAGAAGCCGAGAAGTTGGTCAAAGACGACGCCATTCGACCCCGCCTGTATTTCGGCTGGGCTCGCGCCCTGCGCCGCACCGGCGGCGATACGGAGGCCATCGAGCTCTACGAGCGGCTCTGCGAGGAATACCCCAAAAACCACCTCTGCGACTACGCTCTCTACGAAGCGGGTCGGCTGCTTCAATACCAGAACGAACACGAGCGGGCTCGAGAATTCTTCGCCGAAGTGGTGGGCATGCATCCCTTCAGCGAGCATGTCCCCGACGCTCTGTGGCGCTACGCCCTGAGCGCTTATCTGCAGGAAGATTACGCCGCCGCCATCGCTCCCCTGGAGCAGATCGTGCAATTTTACGGCGATATCCAGGACGCCTCGGAGCTGACCATCGGCCTCAAGGCCCGCT
>SLJM01000495.1 GCA_007135085.1 Myxococcales bacterium | reverse complement strand
GGTGCGAGGGCTTTCGGATCCTCGCGCCATGGGCGCCAGATTGCGATGAGTCCGACCAGCGCCAGCACAAAGGGGTGTGCCAGGATCAGCGCTGCGTCGGCGTTGGACATAGATCGCTCCCAACTTCGCCATCGAGTCAGGCGATCATTCGGCGGGGATAAATCCCTGAACGGAGAAGTTGACCCGCACATAGTGGCCCAGGCCGTCGGGCATCTCGTCGACGCCGAAGTCCATTCGGTTGACGGCGAAGGTGGTCAAAAAGCCACGCCGAAATTGGCCGGCATTGTCCAGGCCCTGACCGGTCTGGTCGGCCATAATTTCAATCTCTCCCGTGGTGCCCCGCATGGTCAGATCACCGGTGATTCGATAGGTCCTATCATTGACCCTTTCGATATTGGTGCTCTCGAAGGTGATCTCCGGATGCTCCTCGGCGGCGAAGAAGTCGGGGCTTTTCAGATGGTTGTCCCGGGTTTCGTTGTTGGTAAAAATGCTGTTCGCCGCGATGGTGAAGTTAAACGAACTCTCCTCGAGGTTGTCCTCATCGAAGGCAAACGAGCCGTCGACGCCGCGGAACATGCCGAAGACATAACCCATATCGTTATGTTTGATGCGAAACACGACGCTCGAGTGGCCGGCGTCAATTGAATACTCCTGGAGGCCTTCCGGCGGGGTGGCGTCTCCGTCGGCGAATGCCGTAGCAGAAGTGCCGAGGAGGAGCCCGGAGGCGGCGAGGAACAACAGGATACTGCGAAACTTCATCTCTTACTCCCTTTATATTTCTGTCGTGCTGGCAGATTAATTTGCTCGATTCAACTGGCCTCTTGGACCTGCCGTAGTTCATCTTCGAGACGATCTTTTTCGAGGATGAGCTCGGCCAGCGTCTCTTCGAGGGCGGTCTTCTCTTCCAGAAGCGCTTCGTATTCGTCGGAGCGTTCACCGTCGTCGCCGCCTTCGCCGCTCTTAGCGGCTTCCAGCGCGTCTTCGAGTTCCTCGACGGCCTTCAAGAGTTCGTCGCGCTCGGATTTAACGCTGCTCAGCTCCTCGAGCTCCTCGTTGGCGGAGCGCAATTGCTCGCTGAGCTCGCTCTTCTCCTCGGCCAACTCGGCGATCTTTTCGTCCACATCACCGTCGCCGGCGGCCTCTCGAAGGGTCTCCAATTCCTCTTCCAGACTCTCCACCTGCTCTGCCAACCGATCGCGCTCCTCGCCAATCGATCCCAGATCGCGGGTCAGCGTCGAGGCGTCGCCCTCGAGTTCGTCGATCTCAGCCTGAAGGGCTTCGATGGCCTCATCGCGCCCGGCCAGCTCTTCCTGCAACTCGGAAAACTCCTCGGCCGACGGAGCGGCGACGATCTGTTCTTCCAACTCCTCGATGGTCGATTGGAGCCTGTCGTTTTCCTCGACCAGCCCTCGCAGGTCGGAGGAGAGTTCTTTGAAGATGGCGCTCTTCTTTTTGCGCTCCTTTTCAAAGCCCGCCACTTCCTCGCGAAGAGACTCGAGCTCGTCCTGTGTCTGGCGGCGTTCGGCCTGCAGATAATCGGTCTCTCGGGAGTAGGCCTCTTTTTCCTGCTTAAAGGCGTCTCGTTCGCGGCGCAGATTGTCGCGCTCCTCCGAGACCCGAGCGTGACGAGCTTCCAGGTCGCTGACGAATTGCTGTTTTTCCTGAAGGGTCTGCTCCAGCTCGTCCACTCTGGCGCTCAAGCCGTCTCGATCGTCGGTCATCTCCGTGAGCTGTCCGCGCAGATCGGCGACCTCGTCGACCAGGGCCGCCGCTTCTTCGGCGGGAGGACGGCGCTCCAATTCGGCGCGCAGCTCTTCGATGGTCGTATTTTTGTCGTCGACCACAATCTCGAGCTCGTCCACGTTCTGCGTCAACGCGTCGATGCGCTCGTCACGAGCTTCCACATCTGCCGACAGGGTTTCCACCGTGGCCTGTAATTCCTCGATGGTGTCGGCCTGTTCCGAGATCTGCCCGCCCTGCTCCTCGATCGTCCTGTCGTGCTCGGCCAGGTCAGCGAGGAGCTCTTCCACTCTTTCGCTGGACGCATCCAGGTCGGTACGGGCCGTGGCCAACTCGGTCTGGAGTCGATCGACGTCGCCGCCCAATTCCTCGCGCTGGGAGTCGATAGCCTTTTGAGTTTCGGCCTGTTCCTTGAGCTCCTCGCGGAGCATCTCCAATTCGACTTCCAGGGCATCGCGCTGGCTCTGGACCTCTTCGGCGCCGGACAGGGCCTCTTCGAGGTCACCGATTTTCTGGCGAGCCTCGTCTCTCTCGGAGGTCAGCTGTGCCACATCGTCTTCGTCGGGTCGCTCGTCGAGCTGTTGGCGCAGGTCATCGATCTGGCGCATCAAGCCCTGGCGCTCCTTGGAGAGTCGATCGCGCTGACCGCGAAGGCGCTCGACCTGAACGTCGTCCGACCCGGCCGCACCCTGGTCGAGCAGCCTGGTCAACTCGGCGTTTTCCTCTTCCAGGCTGGCCAATTGCTCCCGAAGCTGTGCCACTTCCCTGGGATCTGCACCGGAGGCTGAATCGGTCGCCCCCCCAGCAGACATACCGGTATCGGGACCGGCCAACGGCGGTGGAGCGATGGGGTCTTCAGAGGGCGGGGCGATGGCCTCTTGCGACGGGGCAGGCTCGAATTGTTCCTGGGAATCGAAGGGCTCGGCCGCTTCGGCGATCGGCGGCGGTGGAGCCACCCCCGTATCGGCCGGGGCGTCTAATTGAGCCGACGAGATCTGGTCAATGGCTTCATCGGCGAAATCCTGATTCCATTGATGGAAGTCCAGGGCATCGCCGTCAGCTCGTCGCGTCTGAGAATCCTGATCGATGTCGTCTTCACCGAGGATATCGGCGCTCTTGGCGCGCAGCTCGGCCAGGCTGGCCGCGATCTCGGCCCCGCCCTCCATGGTCTCGTCCGTGAAGCCATCGTCGCCGATCGGCGTATAGGGATCGTCAGGCTCGATGATCTCCTCGATATCGTCATCTTCGAGGATAAACTGGGCGCTCTCGTCGGGACCTACGGGGTTGACGCTTGCTGCCGTGGGAGGCGCCTCGCCGCCGGCAAAGCTATCCGGGGCCCGTCCCCCCATCCCCATGGCCGTCGAGGTGGGAGAGCCACCGTGTTGGGCGGCAAAGGCGTTGGCGATCTCTCCGCCCTCGACCTTGGTGGTCGACGACATATCATTGACGAATTCGAGGGGAAACTCACCGACACGCACCAGATCTCCATCCTCCAAGATCTGGTTTTGAATGCGCATGCCGTTGACGTAGGTCCCATTCGAACTGTTCAAATCGTAGAGGGTGCACTGACCGCCTTCGTAGACGAATTTGGTGTGGCGCCGAGATACCGATGGATTATTGATGCGGATGATATTTCCCGGGTTGCGACCGATGGTCACCTCCGGCATCTCTTCACTAATCTCCACGGCGACTTGTGATCCCGTATCGGGATCCTTGTAGATCAATTTCGGCACGAGTCTACCTTGGTGGCTTGGTGTCGCGTGTCATGGCGAACGGATATCGCCGGAATCTTAAGGTTCATCGACGGGTTTGCCCCCTGAAGGAGGGTATCGACCCCACCGAAACAAACCGGACAGTTCCGGAGCCTTTCAAATCGCCCCTAACCTAACTCGACACCCGTCCCTTGCCAAGTGGCGATCCGTCGGCGAATATGGCCTGCCCGTGGGGTCGACGAGGCCCCCCCCGCTCCTTTCGGTGTGCACTTCCCACCAGAGGTCTGCCTTGAATCATATTGGTCCTGAACTTCACGCCGACCGCCCACGCGTTATCGCCTTCGGAAGCGGCAAGGGCGGCACCGGCAAAAGCACTCTTTGTTCGGATATCGCCCGGGCTCTGACGCGCCACGATTTTCGTGTCCTCTGCGTCGACACCGCCTGGAGCTGCCCGTCCCTCAATATCAGCCTGGCCTGCCCGGAGCCGGCCTTTGTCCACTCCCCGTCCCACCCGGGCCTGGGCGATCCGGACAGCCATATCGCCGACTTCATCGTTTCCACCGGCTACCCCTCGGTCTATCTGGCCTCATTGGCCGCCGGCCGGCGCCATCCCTTTACGCCGCCGGCGCTGCACGCCGACGAGTTGATGCATCAGCTCCACGAGCTGGACTTTGACTATGTGCTCCTCGATCTATCGCCGTCCATCGAAGTGCTGGACGTGGGGCTATTTACGCTGAGCGATATCCCGGTTCTGGTGACCAGCCCCGAACCCTCGGCGGTTCGCCTGACCACCCAATTTTTACGGCACGTCCTCTTTCGCGCCATCGGCTATCATCCCGATGCAGCCTCGGTAGAGGGAGAAATTTTGGACATGCTCTACAAGCAGCCCCTGCAGCTCAAGACCAGGGAGTTGCGCTACGACGCTCCGTCGGCGGATTCACGAGCCATCATCGACGAGACCCTGACCCGACTCGAGACCTATATGATCGTCAACCTGGTGCGGGAAGGGGCCGAACACGATCTGGGCTACGTATTGAGCCACGCCCTGCACACCGAATTGCAGCTCTTCCCCCGGGTTTTGACGTCGATGGATTACGCTGACCGGCGCTGGTTCTACAACCGGCGGCGAACGGGCATGAACGCCTCGCGAACCGAGGACGGTCTGTCGAATCAGGTTGAGCTTCTGGCCAGAAATATCCGCGACATCTCTCTGGTGGACATGCGCTACCCTCGGCCCGTTCCCACCGGCGAAGAGGCCCACCCGGCCCTTCGGATGGGGCTCAACCCCGAGCTGAGCCGAAATGAGGTGCGCCAATATTGCCGCCGCCTCTGGGAGGGCTACCGGCGGGAGAACGCCATCTCTTTGGTGTTCAATGATCCCGACCGACGCCTGGAAATCGCCGATCGCCTGGAGAGCCTGTATCGACAGGTGTTGACCATGCCCAGCGAGAATTTCTCCAGCACCGACGTGGACCAGGCATCGAAGCGCTACAGGAGCAAACAGCAAAAATTTGCCCCACCCACCCAGCCGCCGCGGCGCACAAAAGCTCAGACACCTCCAAAGGAAGTCTCCAGGCAGTCCGAAAAAAACGTGACTACCGGCAACGACTCCCCTGCGACTCGTCCCGCCGACGGCGAAGATCGGATCGACTCCAGCCATGACCGACCGGCGGCGGCCGCTGAAGGTTTTTCCGATCCGTCGAGCCGCACCGCACGGGTTGAGAGCGACTCGTCGAGCCCCCATAAAAGAGCCTCCTCACCACCGCAGAAATCACCGGGAGAGACCCTGGCCCGGCTGCGGCGGGAGGCGTCGATGAGCCTTCAGGAGTTGAGCTCGCGCACTCATATCGGCGTCAAATACCTGGCAGCCATCGAGGAGATCGACCTGGAGGTGCTGCCCCGCGGCGTCTATCTGCGCGGCTACTTACGGGAGATCGCCCGGGTCTTCGATATCGACGCCCAGGAATTTATGAACGAATATTTCCAGTATCTCGATCAGGCATGATAAGCTACGGGCTGAACGGACCGGACGCGGCGCTTGCCGCAATCGGCGCTTACCCCCATACTCGGGGGTGAGGCTCAGCGGATGCAAAAGAGACGATAAAGGAGAGTCACCATGGCCAAGATTACGGATCCCGAAAAGGCAGCTCGACGCGCTCGCGTCATCGCTTCCGACCTGACGATCTATCCAGACATCCAGAAAAAGATCGCCGAGGGGATCAAAAACGACAACCTCTTCGACGTCATCGACGGCATCTGGCGAGAGGCAGAGACTCATATGCGCCAATATGTGGACGACGATATGTTGGAGAATACGAACGTCTTGGAGAAGGCGTTTATCGACATCGTCTTCGCCCAATGCGGCCATATTGAATCCTCCATCTGGTAAGCCCCACCGTTGAGCTCCATTAGTTATCGTTTTGAAGTCGAAGGCGACGACGAAGGTCGTCGCCTCGACCGGTTCTTGGCCGAATGCGACGAGCCTCCTCTGTCGCGCTCGCAGGTCAAAAAATATCTCAACCACGGGGAGATCACCGTCAACGGTGAGCACGTAAAGGCCGGTTATCGCCTCCGCGAGGGCGACGATATCTTGTGGGAGCACAGCCCTCCGCCGGAGCCGACCACCGCCCCCGAGCCCATCGATCTGACCATACTCCACGAAGACGACGAGCTTGCGATCATCGACAAGCCGGCAGACCTGGTGGTCCACCCCGCCCCGGGTCATCCCGAGGGCACGCTGGTCAACGCCCTGACCCATCATTTTTCGAAATTATCGTCGGTGGGCCCCGACCTTCGACCGGGGATCGTCCACCGCCTCGATCGCGATACCACCGGTGCCCTGGCCGTGGCCAAGACCGATCGCGCTCATCGCCATCTGGCCGATCAATTTCGCGACCACAGCGCCGAGCGCACCTACCACGCCCTGGTCTTCGGTCCCGGCCTCGACGACGAGGGCACCTTCGATACGGGACATGTCCGCCATCCCCGGGAGCGGGTGCGCTTTACGGGAGAGGCAGGAGGCAAACGCCGGGCGGTGACTCATTATCGGGTGCTCGAGCGCTTCGAATCGGGGGCCTGTCTGGTGGAATGCAACCTGGAGACGGGCCGCACCCATCAGATCCGCATGCATTTCTACGAGGCCAACGCCCCCCTGCTGGGCGATGAGGTCTACGGCGGGCGGTCGACCTCGTCGTCGTCGATCATCGATCGCCCGGCGCTGCACGCCCTGACTCTGGGCGTAGAACACCCCGACGGACATCGCATCCGCTGCAAGGCGCCCTACCCCGATGATTTCCGATCCGCTTTAGAGGCCCTCAGACAGGGCCGGGACTGGCGTTAACCTGCATAGATCGTTCGTTCCACAGCCCTGGCGGCTCCGGCTACGCGGGCCATCAACGCCTCGAATTGCTCGCCATTGAGGGCCTGCGCCCCGTCGCATCGAGCGTTTTCCCGATCTGGATGAACCTCGACCATCACCCCGTCGACGCCGGCGGCCACCGCCCCGGCCGCCGCCGCGCCGAGCAGCTCCGGCACGCCGATGGCGTGGGAGGGATCGACGACCACGGGCAGACGCACCTGTGATTTCGCCCACAGCGCCCCGGCCAGATCGAAGGTAAAGCGCGTCTCGTCGCCGAAGCTGCGGATGCCCCGTTCGCAGAGAATAATCGCGTCATTTCCCTGATCGGCGATATATTCGGCGGCCAGTATCCACTCCGTGATAGTAGCTCCGAAATGGCGCTTTAAGAGGACCGGCTTTTCGCTCTGGCCCACGGCCTCGAGGAGGGGGAAATTATGCATATTTCTGGCGCCGATCTGGAAGGCGTCGACCAGGGGCTCCATGGCCTCCACCAGCTCCGGGCTCAGCACCTCGGTGACGATGGGAAGCCCCGCGTCGTCGGCGGCGCGGCGCATCATCTGCAGTCCCTCCATACCGAGCCCCTGAAAGCTATATGGGGAGGTCCTGGGTTTGAACGCTCCACCTCGCAGCACGGCGGCTCCGAGACTGGCCACCAGCCCCGCCCCCTCGGCGATGAGCGCTTGCGATTCCACGGCGCAGGGGCCGGCGATGACCGGTACCGAGCCGGCGCCAAAGGGCACGTCACCGATGGTCACCACCGAGGTCTGTCCGTCTTCTCGGGCGGCCACGATGGGAAAACGGGAGGCGTCGACCGTAGAGGACTGCGACTTGGAACATTGAGGCGCGCTGACAAGCGGTGCATTGGCCATGGTAATCTCACAAACCGTTGGGGGGACTAAGAAAAACGTCTAGCTCTATGCGCCGCCGTCGGGGGTCGGCGCGTCAAAATATCTTCGGACTTCTCGGCGATCGACTTTACCCGTCGATCCCCGTGGAATCGCTGTTGCTTCAGCCCACCGTCTGGGAACCTTATAGGGTGCTAATTCCCGTCGGCAAAGGGCTTCCAGCAATTCCACATTCAGTGGTCGATCCAATTCGGGCCGTGCGGCCACCACGAGGGCGGCCACAGCCTGGCCCCAGAGGGCATCGTCGACGCCCACCACGGCGACGTCGGCCACCTCCGGTGAACGCCTCAGGAGTGCTTCCACCTCGGCGGGCGATATATTTTCACCACCGCTGACGATCCGCTCCCCACGGCGGTGGGCGACGACCAGGTACCCATCGTCGTCGACGGCACCGAAATCACGGGTGTCGAACCAGGGATCGCCATAATCCCGATCTTCTTGGGCGTCGAGATAACCGGAGGTCACCATGGGGCCCCGGACCAGGATGCGCCCAATTTCACCGGGCCCCACCGGTTGGCCCTCGACGTCGACGATGGCCAACTCCACACCGTCGAGCGCCCTGCCCGCGGTGTTCAGAAATTCGTCGGGCTCATCGGGGCTGAGTGTGGCCAATTGAGAACATCCCTCGGTCATCCCGTAGGTAGGCACCACGGGAATTCCCGCTGCCCGCGCCCGGCGAAGCTCGAGCTCATCGATGGGACCGCCGCCGACCAGCACACAGCGCAGGCTCGACTTCAACCGCCCCGCCGATGCATCGACGAGGCGAGTCAACATGGTGGGCACCAATGAGGCCAGGGTAATCGGCTCGTCCTCCAGGATGTGCAGCACCTGCTCTTCGTCGAAGCGGGACATTAGCTCCACGGCCGTGCCATAGACGGCGCTTCTGACAACGATGGCCAATCCACCGATATGACAAAGCGGCAGGCAGCAGAGCCAGCGATCATTTTCCTCACGTCCGATGCGTCTGGCTGAGGCGTTGGCGCTGGCCAGGTGGTTCTGCGTGGTCAGCGGCACCGCTTTGGGCCGCCCCGTCGATCCGGAGGTAAAGAGGATGGACAAAATCTGATCGTTGGCCTGCGGCCGGGCTTCGCCGGCAATTTCTCCGCCGTCGAGTCCCCGCGCCAGCTCCGAGAAGGTCACCTTCTTGCAGCGGTCGAACTGGAGTTCACCCCGTAGATCGTCGGTTATCAGAAGCGCCGGCTCCACCCTTGCCAGTAGAGCATCCCATTCGCCCGGCGCCGCGCGATGATGAAAGCCCACCACTGTGGCACCGACCCACCAGATCGCGTGGGCGGCGATGACCCATTGCGCCGAATTCTCTGCCAGGAGCCCGACCCGGTCGCCGGCCCCGACACCGCGAGCCTGCAGCGCCGCCGCCCACAGACGAACATCTCTGGCCAACGCTCCGTAGGTCCACTGCTCGTCTCCGCTGACGAGCGCCAGGACGTCGGGGTTATTCTGGGCATGTGTCTCGAGCCAATTTTTCACGGCGACCCCAGCAGTTCTAATCGGGGTATAAATCCGATACCCGGTCGGTCATTCAACCGAAGACGACCACCTTCGATGAGATCTGGTTCGGGCGCCGAATCGACCTCAAACCAGGCGCCCGTGGCCAGGCCGTGGGGCCCTTCCATACCAGGCAAAGCTGCCGCGAGTTGGGCGATGGCCCGACGCCCGACAGCGCTCTCCAGAAGAGTGCTCCACACCACGGTGACCCCCTTCTTTTCGGCGTAATCGGCCAGCTTTTTCGAAGCCACCAGCCCGCCGAGGGCCATCGGCTTTAGCACCAGAGCGTCGATGCCCTCGTCGACCAGGCAACGCGCCATCCGAGGCGCAGATTGCCGGCGTTCATCGCCACAATAAAGCCCCTCATCAACGGCGATAGGCGCGCTCCCATCCCGGGCCAGCGCCAGAAGCCCCTCCACATCGTCGGCCGCCACCGGTTGCTCAACCAGATCCAACCTCAGCGGCGCTGCTTCATCCAAAAAAGCCCGAGCATCTTCTCGCGACCAGGCCCCATTGGCGTCGAGGCGAATCGCCACCTTCGGGCACCGGTCACGGACTGCGAGGACTCGCTCCAGATCCTCACTGATCGACGATTTACCGACCTTTAATTTCACCGCCGTCGCCCCATCGGCGACGGCACTTTCGACGAGCTCACAGGTAGAATCCAAATCGGATACGCCGAATGTGGCCTGGACGGCCAGTTCGTGACAGGGCTCTCCAGTTCCGAACTGGCTGGCCAGAAGGTGGCGCAACGTCACCCGGTCGGCTCGCGCCATGGCGTCGAGAATCGCCACCTCGAGCCCGAATCGAAGCGAGGGCAGATCGGCGAAGGCTTCCAATCTCGAGTCTAAGCGATCGACGACGCATAACTTCGTCGCGAAATCGACGCCGCCCACGGCGGACATGCACTCCTCGACCGACTCCTTAGTCCATCCAGGCAGAGGCGCAGCCTCACCATAACCTGCGATTATTCGCCCCGACTCCAGGCATTCCAGTTCACAGGTAATGAGGAGAATTCTTCGCTCCTCGACCCTCCCCCAGCTCGTCACCAGCGGACAGGCAAGGGGCAGCGTCGCCAATTGGCCGACCACTCTTCTGATTCGAAGGGACTGGCTCATAGCAGATACCCCGCCGAATAGAGGACCCCAAAAATCGCCAATAATCCCGCCGTACGGGCCAAAATCGGGTTGAGCGCCGCACCGGTCGTTCGCCACAGCGACCGGGCTGTCACGACCGCCAGGGGTGCACTGAGCCAGGTCAACAACAGCGTCACCGGGCCATCGAAAAACGCCCATTGCACGAGGGGAATCGTATAGGCGCCGACCAAAAGCAATGCGTATTGCCAGCGCGTGGCCCCGGGGCCCAGGCGCACGGCCAGAGTATTTTTTCCGGCCTCACGATCGGTGTCGATATCGCGATAATTATTGACCACCAGAATGGCCGTCGACAAAAGACCGATCGGAATAGCAGCGACAAAAGCCTCGGGCGCCCACTCCAGAGCCTGCACATAATAGGTACCTGCCACGGCGACGAGGCCGAAGAAGATAAAGACGAAGAGGTCGCCGAGCCCGTTATATCCAAGCGGATAGGGCCCGCCCGTATAGGCCACCCCGGACAGGATAGAAGCGATGCCGATGACCAGGATCGGCCAGCCGCCTACATAGACCAGATAGAGGCCGACCAAAAATGCGGCGCCAAAGGTCAGCGCCGTGGCCCGCTTGACCGCCGCTGCCGACAACAATCCGGCCTGTACGGCGCGAGTAGGCCCCAGGCGATCTTCATTATCCGCGCCGCTCTCGGCATCGAAAAAATCGTTGGCGAAGTTGGTGCCGATCTGGATGAGCCCGGCCCCAAGCAACGCTGCCAGCGCCGGAAGGGCCGCAAAAACACCGTGATGAACGGCCAGCGCCGTGCCGACAAGCACGGGAATCGCCGCCGCCGCCAACGTCTTCGGCCGCGCCGCCAACACCCATGCCTGCAGGGTGCTCGGTGTGGAATTTGTCTGTTCGCGATTCATTATATGACGACCTTAGCGGCGGATTGTCGTAGAGCTTGTCGGGATTGTCGATCGGCTTCGGCGTCGGTGGAGACGATGATGATCTGCATGCCTTTTCGATTCAGAGAGTCACTGAATACCTCACAGAATTCTCGAGCTGATTCGGGTCTCTCGATCTCCAGACCGGACCGGGCCAGCCCCTGGGAGGGAAGCCTGCCGGAGGTTCGAAAATGACGCTCATAGGTTCGACGCAGGGTCGCCGACGACCTCTGCTCTCCCGCTTCCCCGCGGCAGATTTTGGCAAGCGGCAGATAGTCGAAGATCGCGCCGCCATCGTTGTCGATGACCACCACCGTGGCATCTATGTCGAGCTCGTCGGCCAACCATAGGGCGCTCAGGTCGTGGCGAAGGGCCACATCACCCAGGACGATGACCGTCGGGCTTTCCGAGCTGGCTGCGGCGATCCCAAGTCCGGTGGAGACGATGCCGTCGATGCCGTTGATGCCTCGGTTAAAATAAAGGTCAATCGCCCCGGCGGGCTGGCCCAGGAAGCGCTCCACGTCGCGAAGGCACATGCTATTGGACACAAGGACGGACTCGCCGCCGCTCAATTCACCACCCAGGTGATGCCACACCGTCGGGGCGTCGAGCTGCGCGCCCTCGCTGAGCATCTGTCGAAGGCGGCCGATAATTTGCTTCTCTGCCCGCCGATGGGCCTCGAACCATTGGTTGTCTTCTCCGGTAGCCCTGCCCTCCGGGAGATGTTCGTTCAGCGACTCAAATAGGGGTCCCAGATCACAGCGGATATGCCAGCTCGCCAGATTCTCCGGGTCGTGGGGTTCGTGGCCGGGGCCGATGAGAATATGTTCCGAATCAGCGAGTTCTCGCATCCAGGCCTGGGTGGCCCATAAGATCGGCGCCCGCCCGAGGCGTATGATCAGATCGGGACGGCTTTGCCGTTGATAAAATTCGCTGACCGCCAATACGTCGGCGCAGGTCACGACCGCTTCTGCCGATTCGCCGTGGGCGCCGGTAAAGCGCAGGCCCGACGACGCCTCGGCCAGCACGGGAACTCCTGCGGAGGTGGCGAAGTCCAGCACCGACTCTCGTTCACCGGGCCGCAGTGCATCGGCCCCGGCGAAGATCAGCGGGCGACGGGCTTCTTTGAGGCGCCGTGCCAATTGCCTGATCGTAGCCTCGTCGGCTCCGGGTCGACCGACTGAGATCCGCAGCGAAGGGCAACGATCCCCGCCGTCGACGACCACCGGCTCGTATTCGTTTGGCTCCAGGGGCTTTCGAAAAGCCAGATTCAGATGGACCGGCCCGGCTTCGATGCCCGTAGCCTCGGCGAAGGCTCGACAGGCAAGCCCCCGCAGGTAGCGAAGTTGCCGCTCAGTGGTCTCGGGTTGACCGACCTCGTAGAAGGCTCTCAGGTGGTCGCCGAAGATCTTGATCTGATCCATGGCCTGTGAGGCCCCCACTCCCTGTAACTCCCGGGGCCGATCGGCGCTGAGCACCATCAGGGGAACGCCTGAGGCATTGGCCTCACAGACTGCGGGAAAGAGATTGGCCACCGCCGTTCCCGATGTGCATACCACCAGCGCCGGGATGCCCGTTGCTTTTGCCAACCCGAGAGCGACGAACCCCGCCGATCGCTCGTCGACGATAGACAGATCGTCGATCTCGTCGCGCCGCCCCAACTCCAGGACCAACGGCGTCGACCGCGACCCCGGCGAGATACAGGCATGGCGCACCCCACAGCGCACCAGCTCGTCGACCAGGGTCCTGGCCCACAGGGTATTTACGTTGACGGGACTCGCGGCTTTACTCATCGCTCCCCCTGTCACTTCCGCAGCCCAGTGCATCGAGGAGAGGACGAAATTTCTGGGTCGTCTCCTCCCACTCGGCGTCGACGTCGCTGTCGGCGGTGATTCCCGCACCGGCGTAGAGAGTGGCGCCCGACTCATCGATGAGCGCCGCCCGCAGCAGCACGTCGGCCTCCCCATCGTCCCGGCCATCAGCCCAGCCCAGAACACCGGCGTAGAGACCGCGATCGAAGTCCTCGTGACGGCGGATAAATTGCCGCGCTTCCTCTCGTGGCGTGCCGCAGACGGCCGGCGTCGGATGGAGAGCGTCGACGACGTCGAAGAATGCGGCGTCGTCCTTAAGTCGTCCCTCGATGGGAGTGTGGAGGTGGGAGACGTTCGACAGGCGAAGAATCCCGGGCGTTTCGGGGGCGTTCAAATCAACGCAATGGGGAGCCAGGGCGTCAGCAATCATATCGCGCACGAAGCGGTGTTCTTCCCGATCTTTTGTGCTCTCCAGAAGCCCTCTTTCTGCCCGCTGCCGGTCTTCCAGGGCGTCGCCACCTACCGTGCCGGCCAGCGCCATCGTCGACAGGCGTCCCTCTTCGACGGCGACGAGCCGTTCAGGTGTGGCGCCGACGAAGGTGGGAAAAAGTGACTCTCCCGGAGACAGGGCAAAGGTGGTGCAAGTCGCATAATCACTGGCCAGGCGATCGAGTATGCCTGTCAATGAGGGGGGAGAATTCGTCTGTTGCCTGAGGCGCCTGGCGATGACCGCTTTGGGTAGCGCCTTCTCGTCGATGATGCGACGAACGGCCTGGCGAAACCGATCTTCGTCGAGGAGGTGAGACGTCGCCTCTACCAAGTCGCTCGTCGTCTCTTCGGCGCCAGTGCTGCCCGGCTCGCCGAGGCTCTCCCAACGACGCCAGGCGGCCTGTGAAACCGCCAATACCCTGGTTTTTGGCTGATTCGTCCTTCGCAAGAGGATCGCTTGCGGGACGTATCGGTAGTTCCTCTCGAAGCGGTCCCACTCCCCCTGTCCACGGTCAAGTCCACCGTCGAAGGCTCGCCAGAAAATTTGGCGCCCCCCCGAGGGCAGGTCGTCGGCTTCGGGGAACTCCCTGGCCACCCCCAGCGCCAGTAATTCCTCGTCGGGAGTTCGCCGATATACGGCGGTATCCCGACGGGCCGCCTCCTCGAAGAGCTTCGAAAGACAGGGCGCTTCGATGATTTCCGAGAAACCTGAACTGCAGCTCTGGAGCGCCCCCTTTCTTTGGCGGTGGCCAGTCCTCACGAAAAAGACCTCAAAAATGCCAGGGGAATCCCGAATAATCCTGGGGACGTTTTTCCAAAAACGCCTCTCTTCCCTCGACGGCCTCCTCCGAGGCGTAGCCAAGCCGTGTGGCTTCGCCGGCGAAGAGTTGCTGACCCACCAGCCCGTCGTCGGGCAAGTTGAAGGCAAATTTGAGCATTCGCATCGCCATGGGGCTCTTGGAGTTGATGGTCTTGCCCATCTCCAGAGCCCGCACCTCTAATTGGTCGTGGGGCACCACTTCGTTGACCATCCCCATCTGAAACGCCTCTTCGGCGTCGTAGTCCCTGCCCAAAAAGAAGATCTCTCGAGCTCTCTTCTGACCGATCTGACGTGCCAGAAGAGCCGAGCCATAGCCGCCGTCAAAGCTGGCCACGTCGGGATCGGTTTGTTTGAAAATTGCATATTCTTTGCTGGCGATGGTCAGATCACAGACCACATGCAGGCTATGTCCGCCGCCGACGGCCCAGCCGGGCACCACGGCGACGACCACCTTGGGCATAAATCGGATCAGACGCTGAACCTCCAGGATATGAAGGCGCCCCAGCCGACCCGGGTCCCCACCGTCGCTATCACCATATTGATAACCATCGGCGCCGCGCACCGATTGGTCACCGCCCGACGAAAAGGCCCAGCCTCCGTCTTTGGGCGACGGTCCGTTGCCCGTGATCAGCACACAACCCACGTCGGACTGCTGCCGGGCGTGATTGAGGGCCCGATACAGCTCGTCCACCGTCTGTGGCCGAAAGGCATTTCGCAGCTCGGGCCGATTAAAGGCAACGCGCAACGTGCCCTGTTCACGGGCCCGGTGGTAGGTAATGTCGTTAAATTCAAAGCCCGGGACTTCCTCCCAGGCCGACCCGTCGAAGAGTTCGGAGACCATTGTCTAAAACCTCGGCTGAATAATCGAAGCACACCAGCACTAGGGTGATAGCACTGCCGTTCAGATTGTTCAAAAGGTTTTAAACACCAAAACCACCTGTTCAACGAAGGTGGAATCTGGAGGTGGTATCAATCTTCGCTCTCGCCTCTCAGACGTGGTCGCAAAGAACCGTCGACGTCTCCCATCTCCCATATATCGGTGAAATCCCAATTCGAAAATTCAATTTCGTCGCCGAATTCATCGGTCGACAACCCCTGGCCAATAAATTCATCGTCGTCGTCTGGATTGACCGTCGAATCCCAATATGAATCCTCGATGGCTCCCGCAGTGCTATTATCGTTAATCGCCACCAGGCCGCCGTGGGCGGTCGCCTCTTCGCTGACCGGCCCTGCCGCGTAGGTTCTGGCCACCACGCCCGCGGAATTGATACCGATAAGTCCGCCAACGACAGCGTTCCCGGCGACGTCCATAATCGAATAGGAGTCCTCGATGGAGCCGTTATTCCTCCCGACCAGGCCCCCCACGGATGCAGAGTCACTGGTGTCGATCACCGCCCCTCGCGTCGAAGCACGACTGATCACTGCCGTTGAGGTAACTCGACCGGCCAACCCGCCCGTCTCCTGCCCACCCGTGCCGTCCACTGTGCCGGTGACAAAAATATTCTCCGCCACTCCCCGCAGCGTCCCCGCCAGAGCTCCCGTGCGATGTGAGCCCATGACGACCACGTCGACCAGCGCCAGATCTACGATGTGACCGGCCTGCCCGACGTCGCCGAACAGCCCCGTATCATCGAGAGAATTCGTCGCCAGCGACAGGTTTCGTATTCGGCGGCCATCGCCGTCAAAATGACCTTCGAATTGATCTGCCGAGTCGTCGTCACCGGCGATAATATTAAAAGGCCCGCTCAACTCATCGAGATCGATTTCGTCGAAGAGTTTGAAATGGCCGTCGAGGTAATCCGCATCGGTGCCGATCAAGTTGAGCTGGCCGGCCGTACAGATTCTCCAGGGATCAGCCGACTCTCCATCTCCTCCGCCGAAAGCGGCGTCGGTGGCCTCACATTCGACACAGACCTGGTCGACACAGGCGCCGGAGCCACAATCGCCGTCATCGTCACAGGGCTCCTCCCAGGCCAGCCTGGGCTGCATCGTTCCGTCCGGATTCTCGCGCATCACCCATGGAAAATCCTGGCTCTGCGCAGGATAAATCGACCACCCGTCGAAGTTGACGCGATGGCGCATTTGCTCGGTGGTCATCGGCTCACCGCTGGCACTTTCATCAATTCCCGTCGTATCCGGGTTCCAATAGGAGTCACTCACCAGGCCTTCGTTGCCGAACGCTACTGACCCCACCAAGCCTCCCGAAATTGGCCCCGAGAATGAGTTGGGATTTACGGCGCCCGTGGCGTAGCAATTTTCGATAATGGCGTCTGTATCGTCGAGTCGCCCTACCAGGCCGCCGCCATAATAAGGATCATTGGAAGTAAACTCCACAGTTCCCGTGGCATAGGAGTTGATGAGCACGCCGGCGTTATGTTGTCCGACCAGGCCTCCGGCGTAATGGGATCCGGCCTCTGCTTTGACCTGTGCATTTGAACGGGATGTCTCGATCAAAGTCGACGAGCCGTTGGTCGCTCCCACCAGCCCCCCGACCCTGGTGGTATACCAATGAGTAATCTCCACCGTCCCCGAGGTCGATGAACCACTCACCGTGCTGTGCGACATCGATCCAACCAATCCCCCCACGCGCCACAGCCCTTCGACGTGACCCGACAGATGAACGTTGGTGATCGTCGTGTCCGAGATCCACCCGGCCAGTCCACCGACCATCCCCCACCCCTCATGGACCACGTCGACGTCGACGAGTCGCAGGTTCTTAATCACTGCGTTTTCCACATATCCGAAGAGCCCCAGATGTTCTTCCTGATCACTATTGGGGTCCCCCGTATTATTGCTGCCCACGTCGGAATGAAGGGACAGATTGTAGATGGTGTGCCCATCTCCGTCGAAGGTGCCTCGGAAGGGCCGCTCCGGGGGCCAGATATAATCCTCGTAGCGATAGCCGATGATATTGAACTCCTCACCGGCGGCTTCCAATTCGGCCAGATCGATATCGTCAATGAGCCGAAACGAATCGAAAAAATAACTATGATCAGTTCCAATCAGGTTGAGCGTCTGGGCGCTGCACACCAGGTAGGGATCTTGGTCGGATCCCTGACCACCGCAGAATTTCTCAGATCCCAGGGCGATACTAGACTCGTCAAAGAACCCCTTCTCGTCGGTGACCACCACCGACAAGGTGGCCGTCGATTCGGGCACGGGAGAAGAATCAATCTGGGGCACCGCCGCCGTCGGATCATCGATCTCCCAGAGGCCATCGGCACTATCGATGGTCCATTGGTAATCCACGACCCCAAGTTCCTGTGGATGAAAGACCTCGACCTCGGCGGAAAAGGACTGCTTGACGTAAATGGTCTCGGGAACCTGAACCGCCACGATCTCGGGGCCCGTGCTGATATTGGTGCGAATATCCAGGGAGGCCGTCGAAAAGCTGCCGTCCTCGTCGGTGACCGTCACGGTCACCGTCGCGGGAGAATCGGTGACCTCCGGGGCGCTGACCTCCACCGTGGGACCGTCGCCGCTGAGCTCCCAGGGGTCACTGCTGTTAATCGACCATTCATAATCCAACGCCCCTCCGTTGGGGTCGAAGGAATTGAGCACAATCTGGGCGGTGCCGCCGACGTCGACGGGATGTTGATCAACCGTCAACGACTCGATGATCGGCGCCAGGCTCTGCTCTTCATCGGGGGTGGTGATAATGGTGATGGAGGCCTGATCTGATTGGGAGAACGCATCATAGACCTCGACGGTCACCTCCGCTTGAGCACCCGGCTGCTCAGGGGCCACTAATTCAACAATCGCTCCCATTCCGGAGATAGCCCATCGCTCATCGTCGACCTGCCAATCGTAGAGCATCAGGCGCCCATCGGGATGGATCGCTTCCACTTCCACCGTGGTGGACTGTCCTGGTTCGACCATCAACTGCCCGGCGCTCAGATTCTCAATCCGGGGAGCGGCAAAGAGCTGGCCGTCTGTGGTCAACAACATGGCTCGCTCGACCTGCCCGCCATAATCATCGGTGACCGTCAAGGTGATGATGACCTCATGATTCTCCTCGTCGGGCGCCGTCACGCTGACCGTCTCTGAGCCCGATTGCGACGACAGCACGGTCAAACTCCAATCTTGCTGTGGATCTTGAAGCTCCCAGTTAAAACTCAGGGAATAGCCGAATTCATGAGACGCAGCGGCCTCAATGGTCACCGCCGCGCCGGGATCGACGACGGTGGTATCGGCCTCGAAAACCTCGACGACCGGGCCGTGATTGACCACGGTCGCCACCGTCGTCGACGCAGTGCCGATCTGGCCGTGCTCATCTTCAACTTCTACCTCCACGAGACCAACCACACCGTGTTGGTCGGGAGCTCGCACCCCGACGATACCCGTCGCCAGCTCTTCCTCGTCGATGACCTCCCAGCCATCGGCGATCGTCCAATGGAAGTCGACCTCGGAATGGTGCCTATTTTCCAGCTCGACAGAAACCTCCTGAATCTCACCGGGCATCACCTCTGAGGGGGTGACCGAAATATTGGAGATCTGAGGAGCGTCAGCCCCCTGGTTGACATCCTCGTGATGTCCGGCGTCGGCGTTGTCCGGTCCCTCGATCTGGTCGAGGTCTTCGAATAATCCGTCACAACCGCCGGCGACGAATAGCAGCCCCGAAAAGACAACTATTATCCAAATTCTCAAACAGGCCATGGTCGTATGGTGGTGCATCTTAATGTTCCTCATAAGGTGATGAGTTCACATCAATCTATCCCGCCAGCATTATCATAATTGGAATCGCGCAGTCTATTCGACAGCGTCGAGCTCAATGCCCAGCTCTCGCACCAGCCTCTCGATGGTGCGACTCAAGACCCGGTCTTCGTAGGCCTGTCGGTCCTTTTCGTCGGTCAGGCTGTCGCGACGTTGTTCATAGATCCTGGCAGCCCGCTCCACGCATTGTCGGCGCTCGTCCTGGAATTGCTCGTCATCACCGAGAAGCTCGGCGTGATCGATGAGGAGCTGGTCGTTGCCCAGGATATCGACCTCGTCGAGCATTTTGACGGCCCGCCGTGAGTGACGCAGCGCTTCGGCTCGCTCACCTTGCTTATCGAGCGCCCGACCGAGAAGTCCCGTGGCGACGGTGACGCCCCACATCATCCCGGCGTCCTCGCATTTTTTTAGGGTCCTATGAGCCAGATCCGCCGCTTCGTCGGCGTCGGCCTCAGGGCCGCTCAGGCAGAGCTCGACCAGGCCCAGCAACGCGCATACCACCAGATAGGTGTGGGGAATGGACTCCGCCCTCTCCAGCCCCCTTTGGAGATATCGCTTCGCCTTCTCCGGTCGCTCTTGACTCAGATAGGCAAACCCCAGCGACAGCTCCCCGTCGGCCACGGTGGTCTCCGAGTCCACTCCGCGGGCCAACTCGATGCCACGTCGCACGTAGCGTTTGGCTCGGTCGTAGCGGCCGATCATCTGGTAGAGATGCCCCAGGTTGACCAATATCAACGCCTCCTGGCGACGGTGTCCCAATTGGCGGCACGTATCGAGGACCTGGAGATAGCGCTCCTTGGCCGCCGAAAACTCACCGGTAAACGCCAGGGCCAGCCCGGAGTTCAACAAAAGACGCCGCTTCAACGGGCTCGGCCCCAGATCATGAGCGGCGGTCAGGGCCGTTTCATAGGCCTCGAGGGCCTCGAAATGCCGTCCGCTCTGGCGCAGGATCACCCCTCGCGTGCTGTATATCTCGACCATGGTGCGCCTGGCCCGCGGATCGCTGCCCACGTTGAGGGAGGCGATGGCCCGGTCCACCAGGGCCAGCGCTCGGTCGCGATTACCCTCGGCCAATTCGATGACCGCCTCAATTCGCCAGGCCCGGGCCATGCCCAGGCGATCGCCGCTATCTTTCGATATCTGGTGGGCCCGCTTTGCGGACTGACGGGCCTTGTCGAATTCTCCGTCGGCAAAATGGTACCGGCTGCGCCGAATGGCCACGTCCGCTCGCTCACTGGGGTCGGCGACCTTGTCCGCTAATTTTTCGAGCCGCTCCAGGGTTCGCTGCGCCCCGCTGGCGTCGCCGATCTCACTCAACGCCGCCTCTCGCCAACTGAGCACTCGGAATCGCCGCTCGTCGTCGATCTCGTCGTGCTCCAGGACCCGATCACAGAGCCTGAGGCATTGCTCGGCGCCAAACTCCTGAAAGGCCTCCTCGATGGCATCCTCGAAGAATTTGAGGGCCCGCACCGTCTCCCCTGCAGCGTCGAGGTGCCTGGCGATGAGCGCGCTGTCATGGCGCTCTCGTTCGGCCAATAGATGCCGGGCAATTTGGCCATGAAGTCGCTGTGCCGCCTCCGGCACCAGCCCTCGCTCGGCGGTCTCGCGGATCACTTTATTGGCGAAGCGATAGGTGCCCGCCCCGCTCTGGTCGAATTGGAGCAGTTCCTCGTCTACCAACTGTGCCAATCGACTATGGCATTGATGTTCCAGCACCGCCCGTGCTTGTTCCAGGGAAAAAGGCGACGAGAACAGCGACAGACGCTGCAACGCCTCGCGACGCTCCGGGTCGAGCCGCTCTAACCTGGCGCGGACCAGGCCTTCCACGTTGGCCGGCAAGAGATCGCGGGAGTCGAATCTGGCGCCATCCTCCAGATCCTCGTCGTCCAGATCGAGCTCTGCCAACCCGGCGACCACCTCTTTGATATAGAGCGGATTTCCTCCAGATCGCTCCAGGACGGCCTCCACCAACGATTCGCTGACCTCGCCATGACTCTCCAAAAGGTCACGCACCATCTTTTCCGCTTCTCTATCGGCGAGATCTCCCAGGCGCTCCACCTTGAGGTTTTTGGTCTCAATGAGGGTCTGCCACGCTCGAGAATGAACGTGGGGGCCACTGTCGCGGCTGGTGCCCACGAAGAAGACCGGCGCCTTTTGCTCATTATCGAAATAATCAGCGGCGAAGGCGGACATGACGGGATCGATATGATGCACGTCGTCAATGGCCAGCACCAACGGGCGATGGCTGGCAATGCGGTTGATGATTCGCCGCAAAGTGGCAAAGAGTCGCTTTCGCCGCTCCTGACCGCTGATCTGATCGCCCTCCTCCAGACGTGGAGAGACGGCGAAGAGTCTGTACAGCGATTGGAGCATCCACAGCCGCTGGTCATCGGCGACATCGGCGAAGAGATGATTCATCCGCTTCTTGAGGTCAGCGCGAGTGGTCTCCACGTCGCCGCCGGCGTCGATCTGAAGCATCCCGGCAAATAAAGCGGCGGCGCTCGCCAGCGGTACGTCGCGATCGAAGGGGGAAGCCACCCCGCGCACGACGCGAACCTCTCGGGGGCTCAATCCTCTCAGAAAATGTTCGACCAACGTCGACTTTCCCACGCCGGCACGGCCCAAAAAGATCACCCCCCGGGCCCGTTTTTCCATCAGCGTTCGACGGAAAGCCCCTCGCAACAGGCGGCGTTGGATCTCACGGCCGTAAAACGACTCGTAGGAACGGCGCAGCTCGCGAATCTGGTCGCTGATACTCTTCAACCCCTCCACACGATAAACCCCGTCTTGAACCGACGAGCCCTCCTCCAACCCTCCTGAAGCAACGCCCTGGACGGAGTTGATCAGGGTGCAGTTGAAGCTGCGCCGGACCCGCCGAAATAATCCGGGGCCCACCAGGATCTCACCGGGTTGGCTCTGTGCGACCAGACTGCGCGCGCGGCTCAAGCCGTCGCCCTCGAAATCCCAGGAGAAGTGGCGCCTTCCATCACGGGAGTCCTCATCGAGGATGACCTCTCCATCGGTGATCCCGATCCGGAGGGTCAGCACGTCGTCGCGGCCATAGCCGATGCCCGTGATAGCGTCGTCGAGATCGAAGGCGATGCGTGTCGCCCGCTCCACGTCGCCCTCATCGGAGATCGGAATGCCCAAAAGCAATACGAAGCCCCCACCGTCGATATGATGAACGACGGCGTCGTTTTTATAGGCGATGGCCTCGACGATACGTCGGTATTCGCCGATGAGCTGCGGATCGGGCTCGCTCTGTTGGCCGTCGACCAGGCCCCCCACGCCTCCGGCGAGGATGACCACCCCTTTTCGGTGGCGCGAGACCCCGCTGAAGTCACTCGCCGTATCTCCCAATTCCAGCACCGGCGTGCGCCCCCGCCGGGGGGCGACGTCGGCGCGTGAAAAGGCGCCCATCTCCTGGGTGGCCGGCGTGAACAGTCGCGGATCGAGCTCGATCTCCTTGGTCGGCGTCGTATCGTCGAGTTCGGTAAACGTCGTATTGACCGTCTCGCGCTCCACGCTGTCCTCATCGCCGGAGCCGACGAGAAACTCCTCGCTGTCTTCGGGCAATAGCTCACGCACGTGCTGGAGATGATCGGCCACGGTGGTGGCGTCGTGAATCTCGGCCAGCCCGTAGAGCACCCGCGTCAGCTCGGCCTGAAACTCCCGGGCGCTGCCGAAGCGCTCATCGGCCTCGCGAGCCAGCGCCTTGTAGATGGCCAGCTCCAATGCCTGCGGCACGTCGGCATTGATCGACAAGATATCGGGGACCACCGCCGAGCTGACCAGACTGAGCGTCTCCTCCGGTGTATTTCCGCGAAATAAGGGGCGGCCGCAGACCAGCTCGAAGAGCACCACCCCGAGGCTGAACAAATCGCTTCGATGATCGACGGGGCGACCGGCGGCCTGCTCGGGGCTCATATATTGATATTTGCCCTTGAGCTCCACCGGCTCTTCGTCGGCCATGCTGGTGGCCCGGGCGATGCCGAAATCAACGATTTTGACTGTTCCATCCCAGGAAACCATGAGATTTTCCGGGCTGATATCGCGGTGAACCAGCCCCAGCTCCTGGCCGAAGGAATCCTTGCGCCGGTGGGCATAGTCCAGCCCCCGGGCCACCTCCATGGCCAGGTAGACCGCGTCACCGATGGGCAGCGGAATACCCACACGGCGAGAGGCATCGAGCAGCGCCGCCAGCTCCGCCCCGTCCACCAATTCCATGGCCAGATAATAGTCGCCCTCCACTTTTCCGAAATCGTAGATCTGGACGATATTGGGGTGATTGAGCCCCATGGCGATCTTGGCCTCGGCGATGAACATCTCGATAAATCGCCGATTCGTGGCTAATTCGGGCAGGATACGCTTGATCACAAGACGCTTCTCGAGCCCCTCGGCGCCAACACTTCGCGCCAAGAAGACCTCGGCCATTCCCCCCTTGCCGATCCTCTCGATTAGTTCGTACTTGCCGAAGCTCGTGCTCACATCGCCTCGCATCGCCCACCAAGCCCCGGCAGGCGTTTCAAATATTCTGACCCCACCATCTTAGACGGTGTGAGGCTCGGTGCAACCATCGTCGCCTCCCGCCTCCACATCGGCCAGGGGCGCCCAGTCGAGCTGGCGCATCGCCTCATACAGCGCGACCGCACAGGCATTGGACAAATTGAGGCTCCGCACATGGTCGCTGATGGGAATTCGCAATAATTGTTCTTCATAGCGCCCGAGGATCTTGTCGGACAATCCCTTCGTCTCTCGACCAAAGACCAGCGCCGAGCCGGGCTTCCACTCCACCTCCGTATAGCGCCGGCTCGCCTTTTTTGAAAAAAAGTGGAGCCGATCGGCGGGAAAGATCTCTTCTATCGCCCCAAAATCGTCGTGAACGCATAACCGCACATGGGGCCAATAGTCCAGACCGGCTCGCTTGAGGTAACGATTATCGAGCTCAAAGCCCAGGGGCCGCACCAGATGGAGCCACACGTTGGCCCCGGCGCAGAGGCGGCCGATATTACCCGTATTTCCCGGAATCTCTGGCCGAACCAGGATGATATGCAACCCCTCATCGTCGTCGCCTCCCCACTGCGGTTGAGGCGGTGAGAGCTTGAATTGATAGGGATTTTCCAACTTGTCGTTACCGCTCATAACTTGTTTCTTTCCTATCGCCGTTGTCGTATCGCTCGAAAAAAATCGTCCAAAACCGGCTGCGTCGAGAGCAACTCGGCCTGGTGTGACTCCTGAAATTCGGGATGCCATTGCACGCCCACTGCATAGGCGTCGTCGTCGAGCCGCACCGCTTCGATCACCCCATCCTGGGGACATCGCGCCTCGACCTGAAGGCCATCTCCCAATCGAGAAACCGCCTGATGGTGTACGCTGTTGACCAGTCCTCGTTCGACGCCGTAGAGCCCGTGCAATTTCGAGCCTTCGACGATCTCCACTTCGTGAAAATTCTCGTGATAGAGTTCTCCGTCGCGGTGGGCCACCAATTCGCCGATCTCTGTGGGGATGTCCTGGTAGAGGCTCCCCCCGAGGGCCACGTTGAGGACCTGATGGCCCCGGCATATCCCCAGGACCGGCCGATCTCGCTCCAGGCAGCGTTGGACCAACTCCAACTCATAGGCATCGCGCAGGGCGTCACCGGCCCATTCATCGCGCAACGGCTCATCACCATAGCTTTCGGGCGCCATATCGACCCCGCCCTGGATGACCAGTCCATCGATGATGTCGACGAAATCATCGGCGTCAATCGCCACGTCCAGGCCCGGTCTGGCGGCGGGAATCATCATGGGCACCCCTTCGCCATATCGGAGCAGCCACTCCCCCATGGATTGCTCCAGATAAAGGAGGGGCCGGCCGTTATACAGCTCACGCTCTCTATCCTCATGAAGCCAGCATGCGGAAATACCGATTATGATTTGCTCTTTTTTGGCTGCCATGGGCCTCATCTTCGTTGGGCCTTCGCAGCCCCTGAGTCATCTGGTAACTTCGCTTGAATTGAACTCTAGTTGAAGCAGCTCCTCCTCACTGTTCTGGAGTATTTTACCATGCAATTCAATAGTGTCGGATTTTTCGTCCTAATGATCGCCCTCCTCTCAGTGTCTGCCTGTCAGGTCACCCCCCAGGCCTATCGCCCGGTCGACCCGGCTCCCGGCTCCCTTCTGGCTGATCGCGCAGGGGGGACGGTCTTTCTCGATGAAGAAGAAGCGCCGAACCCGGTGGGCGTGGAGGGGATTACCACTCGTGCCGAGCGCTATATCCCTCGTCACTTCAGCGATCTCGACGGCTCCTGCGAGGGATTCGCAGCACGCCAGCCGGCGATGACCGTCGATACCAGCCAGGGACTGAGCGCAGCCCAGGTGGCTCTCTCCGGTGAAGCTGAGATCCTACTCATCGAGGGACCGAAGGGTACGACCTGTCTGTCCGGTGAAGAAGCGGCCCGGGTCGATATCCAGGACTGGCCGGCAGGACGATATCGATTCTACGCGGGCACTAAAGACCGGTATGCTCGCTTTACCTACGACTTTGTCTTCGAAGATCTCAACGCACCGATGACCCTTCCCTGGATGACCGACGACTCGCTGCTTCATCTAGAGGGCCTGGGAAGATTGGACGAACCGCTGCACCACTCCATGGCGCTCGAGCAAAGCTGGGCGAGCGCAGCCGCCGCGGTCCGCCCCACTTCGGAATGTTTAAGTGAGGGATTTGAAACGGATTATCTACCCAGGGCGCGACTTACCGTAGATGAAGATGCCACGATCGGTATCGCCGCTCTCGCACCTGCTCCCATGGAATTGCTGTTGGTCGGCCCCGTCTCCGACGACGGTCGAACCCTTCCCGTTTCCTGTGTCTCTGCCCGGGCCGACGACCTGGAAGTCGAGCCCGGGGAGTATTTTCTGTTCTTCGCTCTGCAAGACGGTCCGATTCCCCCGTCGGTAAATCTCCTGGTGCACGACGAGAGTGCTGAGTTTGAACGGACATTTTTAGCCACCGAGCCCTCAGCCGGGCTTGACCTCGACGCCCGCGCCATCGTTCAGAACTACCCGTTTTTGTCGCCCAACCAACTCTGGTATACGGACCGATTGCGCGCAGAAATCTTCACCCAGGCGCCGAGCGAACTCTTCGTCGCCCTCGGCGACGACGCAGAAGAGGCCCGAATCTTTATTGCCACCGACCGTCAATCGGGCCATCGCTATCGCGGTGTCGACGAGGGCCAATTCCCGCGCGCCGGGGAGCTCGGCCTTTTAGTCGATATGGCCGACGACAGAGGACATTTTTTAAGCGCCGACGGGCTGATCTTTTCCGTGCCCACCCGGCTTTTAGTGCCCGC
>SLJM01000129.1 GCA_007135085.1 Myxococcales bacterium | reverse complement strand
GGGGTGGAGGGCCCGAAGGGCCCGGGATGGAGCGCCTTCGGCGCGGGGTGGAGGCTGCTTCGCAGCCGGGGTGGAGCGGCTGGACAGCGCCGCGGGGTTAACTACCCATCGAGTCTGCACAGCCACCGAGTCTTGATCGAAAATTACCATCGAAGTTAGCTCGTGGTGATCGATTAACCGTCGTTACCGGGCCAGCAGTCCAGGCCCTCCACCCCGGCTGCGAAGCAGCCTCCACCCCGCGCCGAAGGCGCTCCATCCCGGGCCCTTCGGGCCCTCCACCCCGCGCCGAAGGCGCACGCGCCTAAAAGCGGCAGTACGTCACACGCACGCGATGGGCGTCGTCGATGGCGCGGCCCCGCAATTGGAGGGCTCCGTTTTCGCATCGGTCAGTGACCCCCAAAAAGGCGTAATCCGTACCGAAGTCCAGAAATTCACTGTCGCTTCCAGTATAGACCGCCTCCACGTCCAGGGGCTCCTGGGCCATCGGGTAGGAGGCGCAGAGGGTGACTCGGTCACGGCGAATGAGCCGCCGGCTTATCTCGTCGAAGTGGTCCTCGAAGTCGAAGACGCAGGAGCTCAAAAAGAGCCCCTGGTCGCCAAAGCGTCGGGCCGCTTCATAGAGGCGCGGCGAGGGGTAGCCGCTTCCCAGGGTGGAGTTGCAGACGTGGCGAACGCTCTCGCCGTCCTGGTACTCCACGGTCGCCGGCGGCCCGGAGATCACGGCCAGTGAAATCCCCTCGCTGACCACGGCGGTGGAGCGCATATCATCGACCCAGCTGGCGACGCTTCGCATCTGGTCCGATTGCCAGGCACATAGATCGCGGGCCGGGCGGTTCGGATCGTCATTAAAGCCGGTGCCCGAGCAATCGTCCTCATTTGCCAGCATGACGATGACCAGCCTGGCCGTCTCCCGACGAAGCCCCTCCAGCGACGACGGGTCGCCGACCAGAGCGTCATAGGTCACGTCCAGGGGGCGGATTCGGCGGTCGCCGTCCGTGCCCTGAAGAAGATTGCACTGAATGGTGTCGATCCAATCGCCGCGATCGCTGTCGGCGACCTGACGGCCGTTATTGCTGCATCCGTCGGCGTCGGTGATCCGCGGCGCCAGACCCGGCTCCACCGTGCCGTCCATGGTCGATACGGCAGCGCGCACGTCGTAGCCCTCGTCGGCCAGCCGGTCCAACATGGGGGGCAAGCTGTCGGAAAACGCCTGCTGGTGGTCGGCCATGGCCGCCGTGTCGGCCACCACGAACCAGAGATCGATCTTTTCCGGGCGCTCGAAGACCTCGAAGGACTCGCGATACTCCTCGCCAAGTCGACAGTCCTCAGGAGATAACGGCCCCGGCTGATAAAGGGGGTTGGCGTCGGTGCACCCCATCAGCCCCGAGCCTGCCAGGACCAGCCCGGCCGTCACGGCCCATAGGAGCGCTTGCTTTGTCGTCCATGCCTGCATCATTGCGTCGACTCCGGCAAAATTGACTCGATCTCATCTAAGTCCCGTCGCCCCTCGACGACGGCTAACATAGCGTCGAAGACCTTCTCGTAGGGCCGCTCCAGACGAAAGGCCACGGCCTCCCAGGACTCGAAATCCCACATCACGGGGACCACCTGGGGTTCGTCGCGCAGGGCCTGGCGAAATTGGTCGGCATATTTGAACGCCCGGGTGTTGTCTTCGAGAAGACCGCTGCAGATATAACCCAACAGGGCGCTGACCACCTTCCACACAGGTTCGACGGCGACCACGCCGTCCAGATAGTCCATGGCCTCTTCGGCGCCTTTGACCTTCAATAATTCCTCGGCAAAGGCCGCCAGCCATCGGGGGTCTACATGGAGACGTTGGGCCTGGCCGATATGTTCAAAAGCGAGCTTCGAACGGCCGTTCATCAACTCCGCCACCGCCAGAGTGCCCAGATAAATGGCGCGGTCTTCGTCGGTGGTCTCCTCGTCGTCGTCCTCGGTCAAGGGCCGCAGGATCTCCTCGGCCTCGGTGCCCCGGCGAAGGGAGAGCAACAGAACGCCGTAATTATAGCGCGACGACGCATCACCGGGAGCGATCTCGGTGGCCCGTTTGGCCCAGGCGATGGCGGCCTGAACGTCGCCGGTCTTATGGGCGGCCACAATCGCCCCGTTGAGAGCCTCCAGATCGTCGTCCTTCAATTCCAGGGCCTGTCGAAAGGCATCGAGGGCCTGCTCGCCACGGCCCATCAACAGCCGCACCTCGCCAAGTTCGATCCAGCTGATGCGGTGTCTGGGGTTGAGGGAGACCACCTCCTCGAAGGCCTGGGCGGCGTCGCCCCAGCGCTTGAGATAGCGATAGCTCTGGCCCAGCATAAACCAGGCGTCCGTATCGTAGGGCTTGTCCTCGAGCATCCGCTCGTAGGCGTCGGCGGCGTCGTCGACGCGGCCCACCTCGTAGCAGAGCTCGGCGGCGGTCTGCCACAACATGGGATTGTCCACCGCCTGGCGGGCGGCGATCTCCATATAGTGGGCTGTGCCGTCCAGATCGTCGTTCTGTTCCATGAGCTGAGCCAGCCGATAGGCCACCTCCGGGCTGTTCAGCCCGCGCTCCAGGGCCTCCTTATAGCATTCGACGGCCTGCTCATCGGCCCCCATATCGAGGTACATATCGCCCAAAAAGCTCCAATGCCGCGGCTCGGCGGTGCTCACGCTGCGCATGGCGTCCAATAAGGCTTCGGCCGCCTCATAATCGCCGCGCACCACCAGAGCTTCCACCTGGGCCAGCTGAAGCCCCACATCCTGGGCGTGATGGGTCAGCGCCCGCCGCAATACGCCCATCGCCTCGTCGACCAGCTCGCGGCCCACCAACAGCACGGCGTAGACCAGAGCGGCGTCTCGATCGTCGGCCCCCTTGGACGAATACTCCCCGTTGGCCGCCGCCAGAGCTGCCGAATAGTCGTCTTGTTCCAGCGCCTTGCGCACCCGCCTGGACAACGACTCCCAGCCGCCTACGAGCAACGCCTCCAGGGTCATCACCGCCGGGGCTACTTCTACGACGTCTACAAATTTATCGCTCATTATTGCTCACTGCGCTGTAGCCTGTATTTGCCGCTCTCGACCCGTTGGGCCATCAACCTGATTCTGATCTCTTTTCACCGATATTCGATTGCCGACGTTCATTTAAATCAAACAACGACCGCTTTAAATCCATTCACTAAAATTCCACCAGATCAAAATCGTAGACCGTGGCCCGATCGGACTGGATCTCCAGATAATAGGTCGACCAGGGCTGGGGTTGGAAATCAAAATCGATCCGCCCCGACACCACCTCACCGGTGGTGACCAGGTCGAGCTGCTCGTCGTATACGGCGACGTCCACTGAGTTGGCGCTGCCATAGACCACCCGCACCTCGCCGACCCAGATCACGTCATCGGAGCTGAGGTGATCGATCTCGAAATAATCGGCCTGGCCCTCGCATAATTTTAAGCCCGAAAACCCTCCGGTGCTGATCGAGGCGGCCGTGCCCGTGGAGTGATTGCCAGCGTATGGGTCGTCGACCTCACAGCTTCGCTCCAGGAGCAGCTCGTACGTATTGGGCTCGCTCGAGGTGACCACCGACAGATAGTGAAAGCCCGACTCCTCGGCCGTATAGGTGATGGTCTCGTTATCCGAGGTCGACCACCCCTGGGCGACGCCGAAGCCCCCGGAAAGTATTTCCGAGGTCTGCGACGGGGCAAAAAGAGTCATATCCAGATCGCCCTGGGCGTGCTCGAACTCCAAAAAGGCCTCGAAGCTGTCGCCGCGCACAAGCTCCAGAGCAAAGATGTCGATATCGTCGGCGGTGCAGATGGCCATATCGTCGAAATAGACGAAATCATCGACCACCAACGTGGCCTGACCGGGGGTGTTATTGGGCTCGTATTGAGCGCCCGGGCAATCGGCGACGTCGCGAAAGCCCGTAATATGATAGGGAAAATCATCGGCGCTGACCTGCACCAGCGCCTGCCCCGGGCCCTCGACGGTGGCCTGGGCAAGCCCGATACAGGGCAGCAATTCCACGTCCACCGACGAGCCATCGACGGTGATGTCCACCTTGGGCTCTTCCTCGGCGCCGAAGGAGACCAGAAGATCGACCACCTCTCCCGAGGCCAAATCGAGGGCGTGGTATTTGGGCCCATCGGCACATAACCGATGGGCCTGCCAGGCCGAAGTCGAGATTGTGTCTGCCAGCGACGGGCTGCTCAGATCTTGTCCGTCGTCGCGGCATTTTTGATCGTCCGGTGAATAGGCCAAGAATCGATATAAAAACTCCTCGGGAGTGCAGATAAAACCGGCGTCCTCACCGGTATCGTCGAAGGCACAGACCGTATAGGAGATCTCTTCCACCCCACCGGGATCGAGGAGCGGGTTGGGGATCTCACCGGCGAAACCATTGCTGCCGTCGAGCTCCAACACCTTTGACTCATAGGCCGGCGCCCCTCCCAGGGGATCGTCGAAGGTCCAGTACAGCACGGCGTCGACCCAATTTCGCGAGCTCTCCGTGACCTGCCCTTCCACCGCATAATTTCCGGCCGTGCGCTGGGCTCCAAGCGGCTGGTGGGCGATGCCCGTCTCACCAGTGCACTCCGTGACCGTGCCGCCGCCTCCGCCGCCGCCGGGGGTGCCCCCCGCATCGGGATCCTGGATAATGATCGTCACCTCCTGTTCGACGATCTCCTCTTCATCGTCGGCCTCGAAGACCACGGTGTGGATTCGCTTTTCTCGCTGCACCGGCGTGGGCATCCAATAAAAACGGCCCTCGAAATCGTCGGTCTGCTCAAAACTGGCCCCCTCGGGCGCCCGGTCGGGGGGCATATTGATCACCACCAGCGGCGCCTGATCGTTTCGCACCCTCACGTCAAACTCCAGGGGCGCCCCGCTGGTCGGATCGTAGAGCTGGCTCGAGCTATTCAAAAAGCGGGTCCCCGCCTGGCCGGCGTCGACGTGGATTAAGACCGAGCGCTCCGTGGTTCGCCCTGCCTCGTTGGTCACGGCGAAGACCAATCGGTGGGGATCGCCGTCGGTGACGTCACTGATTATGGGATCCCAGTTGAATACAGCCTGGTTTTGAAACGTCTGGAATGTTGAACGCGCCGGAACTTCGACGGCTTCGAACTCCAGGGCCTGCCCCTGAGGGTCGGTGGCCGTCAAGGTAATGCGCACCACATCCTGACCGGCCACATAGGTCTCCTCGGAGCGCACGTCGAGCGTCAACTCCGGAGCCTGGGCGTCGACCTCCCCGCCGGGACATCCCGTCAGGAGTGACAGACCGGTCAAAAGGAATAGGACTGATGCAATGATGCGATTTGTCATGACACAAACTCTCGACCACGGTGATTCATTCTTCCCATCACCTCACCGTACCAGACCAGTCGGTCGCGACAAGCGACCACACTGGAATTGAGAACCGAGATGGGAGATAACGTCCAACGCGGTCATCTTGACTCAACTGTTACGCCCGTCCATCACAGCTCCCCTGGCTCTTCGAGGAATCATCGCCGTGAAAACTCCAATCCAAAAACTCTCGCTGCTCCTGGCCGTGGCCATGGTCGCCACCCTCGCCTTCGCAAGTTTCGGTTGCGGCAAGCCCAAATACGTGCGCGACACCGACGAGCCGCGCATCGACGAGTATACCATGAGCCTGCGCTTCGATCGCAAAGATCTGGAGCGTCTCTACGAGGACAATATCCACGAACTCTTAAACAGCGCCGTCGTTCGCCGCTGGGATCGGGGAGACAACCCCAACGTGGCCATCTTTCCCTTCCGAAACGAGACCAGCGAGCATATCGACGGCCAGCTCGACACCCTGCTGAGCATGTTCGAGACCGACCTGGTCAACCGGACCAACGCCCATGTGATCAGCCACAGCGATCAGGAGGTGCTCATCGAGGAGGTCCGCCGCCAGCAATCGGACGCCTACAACCCGATGGAGATCGCCGAATACGGACGCCAGATGGGCGCCCAATACTTCATCACCGGTCGGGTCTACGACGTGGCCGAGCGGGTCGACGACCAGCGCCGGGTCCAATATTCGATGTTCGTCCAGGTCATCGAGGTCGAGACCAGCCGCATTCACTACCAGCATACCTCGACGCTGACCAAAGGGATGCTTCGCTAAGCGATGGTTCACCCCGCCGCCGACCAATCCCCCCGGCCGATGCCGGGGACGGCCACCTGGGACCGATTGACTTCGATGAACTCACACCGGCAGTTGCCAGCCATATCAATGCTCCTTTTGGTCGTCCTTCTGGGCGGCCTGGCGGCGGGGTGTGCCTCCTATACGGATCGGATTCGTCAGGCTCAGCAATCGGTGGCCGCCGGCGAGGCCGAGGCCGCCATTCGCCTCATCAACGAAGAGCTCGACGTCGAGGAGCTCGACGAATTGCCCGTGGAGTTGGACCAGGAAAAGGCCCTGCTCTTATTGGAGCGGGCCACCTTATTGCAGGCCCTGGGCCACTACGAGAGCGCCTCCCGGGATATGATCTACGCCGACGACCGCATGGAGTGGATCGATATCCAGAGCGAGACCGCCGACGCCATCTTGCGCTTCGTCTACAGCGACGACGCCGGCTCCTATCGAGCGCCGCCCCACGAGCGGCTCATGCTCAACACCCTCAATATGATCAACTTTCTGGCCCTCTCCGATCTGAGCGGGGCCCGCGTGGAGGCCCGGCGCTTCAATATCCTGCAGACCTATTTTCTCGACGACGGCTCCCGACGGCTCATCCCCTCTTTGCTGGGGCTGGGCAATTACCTGGCCGGCGCCACCTTCGAGGCCTCCCGGGACTATCGGGAGGCGGCCCGCTATTACTCCCTGGCCTATTTATACGGCGTGTGGCCCGAGGCCGACGATCACCGGCTATTGGATCTGATCCGGGTCACCGGCTATACCGGCGGCGGCCTGGGCGACTTCAGAGAACAGGCCCGGCCCATCATCGAGCGCGCCCGTCAGCGGCCTCCCATCGACCGCAGCACCTACCGCGACACCTACGGCGCCGGCGACACCTTGATCGTCATTCAGACCGGTCTGGTGCCCTATCGAAAGGCCCGACGCCTCCCCTTAAACCAGGCCCTTCAATACGCCACGGGCTCGCCCTACTCCTCGATCCACCTCAGCGCCTCCAGTCAGCAGCAGGCCATGGCCCTGTACACGGCGGGCACTTTAACCTGGCTCAACGTCGCCGAGTTGACCCGCGAGGGGCTGCCCACCACCTCCACGGTGGCCATCAAGACCGGCGACCGCATCGTACGCCTGACGAATCCCATCGATCTGGGCACTCAGATCGAAGAGGCCTGGCACCTCATCGCCGGCACCGCCCTGGCCGCCGGGATCTCCCGGGCCGTGGTGCGCGCCATCGCCGGCGAGGCCACCCGGCAGGCCACCCAGGCGGCGGCCCAGCAGACCAGCGCCGGCCCCTACGCCGGGCTCATCGGCTGGCTGACCGGCGCCGCCGTCCAGGCCTCCCTATCCGCCGCCGACACCCCGGACACCCGAAGCTGGACTACCTTGCCGTCAAATTTCCACCTCCTGCGCCTGTCCCTCGAGCCCGGCCCCCAGACGGTGGACGTCCAGGTCGGCTCTTCTACCGAGGGCCGTGAGGTCGACGTGGACCACGACCGATTTAATTTTTTGAACTTTTCTCGACTTCGCTAAACACCGATTGTCCCCATAACCCCGCAGAGGTCTGTCATGCCACGCATCATCGCCGCAATCGTCGCCACCGCTATTCTCCTCACCGCCAGCTCCGCCTGGGCCATTCAGGGCTATAAAGACCGCCACGGCTTCTTCGTCGGCGGCGGCGTCGGCGGCGGCCCGGGCTCCATCGTCCTCGACGACGGCGACGTGGCCTCCGGCCTGGAGGGCACCGGTGATCTGGGCCTCCACCTCCACGGCATCGTCGGCGGCGGACTGACGGACAACCTGGTCTTCGGCGCCGAGATAAACTCCTGGATCCGCACGGTGGCCATCAACCAGAATCAGCTCAACCACCAGCAATGGTCGTTCAACGCCGTATCCAACCTCTACCTGGTCCACGGCCTGTTTTTAGAAGGGGGATTGGGGCTTGCCTACGCCTACTCCGACGGCCAACGCCAGGACGGCTCGTCGCACCGCTATCAGGAGATGGGGCTGGCCGCCAAAGCCGGGGTGGGCTTTGAGTATTTCCTCAACGGCACCGTCGCCGCCGGGCTGCGCTTTGGCTACACCCGCCACTTCTACAGCCGCGTCGACTTCGACACCTTCACGGGCGCCATCATGCTCAGATGGTACTGAGCGGGGTGGAGGGCCCGCAGGGCCCGGGGTGGAGCGGCTGGACTGCGCCGCGGGGTGGAGGGCCCGCAGGGCCCGGGGTGGAGCGGCTAAACTGCGCCGCGGGGTTAACTACCCACCGAGTCTGCTCTGCCACCCAGTCTTGTTCGAATGATTTACCAGCGAGGGAATCGCAACCGTGGTCGATTAACCGTCGTTACCGCTTTTACCGGGCCTGCAGTTTAGGCCCTCCATCCCGCGGCGAAGCCGCTCCATACCGGCTGCGCAAGCAGCCTCCACACCGCGCCCGAAGGGCGCTTAGTACCAGCGCAACATTACAGAGCCGATAAATGTGTCGAAGTC
>SLJM01000282.1 GCA_007135085.1 Myxococcales bacterium | reverse complement strand
GCCAGCAGCAGCCGAGCACTCGCGGCGGCGGCAACGTCGAGCAAGAGCGGGGCGTCGATCGGCCGACCCGCACACAACCGGAGCGTCCCGAGCGGGCCCAACCCGAGCGTCCCGAGCGCGCCCAGCCCGAACGACCCGAGCGGGCTCAGCCCGAGCGTCCCGAGCGGGCTCAGCCCGAGCGTCCCGAGCGGGCCCAACCCGAGCGTCCCGAGCGGGCCCAGCCCGAGCGTCCCGAGCGCTCTGCCGAAGACCGGCGGGAGCGGGCACGACAGCGCACCGATCGAGATGAATCGGAGCAGGACTCCGGCGATAGCCAGCAGGATCAGGTCGGCGTGAGACGACCTGGACAGGCCGAAGATCGACGCGGCGCCGAGCGAGAGCGACCGGAACGGCCGGAGCGTCCCGAACGAGCTCAGCCCGACCGTCCCGAGCGCCCTGATCGTCCCGAGCGTCCCGAGCGTCCCGAGCGTCCGGAACGCCCCGAACGTGCACAGCCCGACCGTCCCGAGCGCCCGGAGCGTCCCCAGCGCCCCGACCGACCTGGCTCGGACCGCGACGTCATCGTCGTCGACGAAGACGACTCCTCGAGCGACGTCATCGTCGTCGACGAAGAGGACCGCGGCAGCCGCGCTCGAGATCGCCGCGACCGCACCACCCGCGACCGCACCACCCGCGACCGCACCACCCGCGACCGCACCACCCGCGACCGCACCACTCGCGACCGCACCACTCGCGACCGCACCACCCGCACCACTCGTGACCGCACCACCACCTCGCGAGACAGACGTTCTCGCTCCGGTTCGACGAGCTCCTCGAGCAGCCACAGCCACTCCAGCTCCTCGAGCCATAGCCACTCCAGCTCCTCGAGCCACAGCCACTCGTCGAGCCACGGTCACTCCGGCAGCCACCACGACACCCGCCGCCACCATGACAGCTCGACGTCGAGCTCCTACGAGCGCAGCTTCGATCTCTTCTTCACCCTCGGCGTGGGCGCCACGGGGATGAGCGCCGCCAATATCGCCGCCCCTCAAAACGCTCACGGCGCCGACTTTAATATCGGCTTCGGCGGCCGCGGCGACCTGGTGGCCATGGAGTGGGGTTTCGGCGCCGGCACCTACAACCTGACCGGCGCCTACGAAGGTCAGCGGGCGACCTCGATCAACGCCTCGAGCTTTGATCTAAAACTCCAGCCCCAGCTCGGTCCCTTCGAGCCCTATCTGCTCGGCGGCCTGGGCCTGCACGTCATGATGACCCGCAAGCTCGACGGCTTCGGCACCGACGCCGCCGTGGGTGGCTCCCTTCGCCTGGGCGCCGGCCTGGATATTCGGTTTTCCGAGCACTTCGCCGTCAGCGGTCGCTATATGCGAAGCTACTTCGGCTTTATCCAGGACCGCGACAGCGGCGGCATCCCGGGCAGCGCCGCCAGCGACCTGCTGGGAATCAACGCCACCTTTTATTTCTAACCACCTCGGCTCCTGATACACCTCGCCCCGGCGCTGAGCTCAGCGCCGGGGCGTTTTTCTTAAGGGCCTTTATGGTCGCTTTCTCTATCCACACCCGCCGGGCGGCCAGGTCCGGTCTCCTTCGGAGATCAGCCGAATCGGCGGGGCCAACTCCTCTCTCTTTTCCACTGGCTCCATCGGCGTGCGCCGCCGCCCCTCAAGCTCGACGGTCACCGAATCGTCGGGGGCGATCCGATACTCTCGGCCCTCGATGGAGACCACCACCTCTTGCCCGCCGACCTCGTCGACCCCCACGGTCATCTCTTCGTGGGTGACCTCCACGTCATACCACCGACCGCGCATGAAGACCCGAAAGGCGATACGTTCCATGCGCCGGGGCATGTCGGGCCAGAACACCAGCCCCTCACGGCTCAACTCCAGGCCTGCATAGTAGCGCTTGACGATATCCACCGTGCCCGCCATGGCGCCCAGGTGGATGCCCTCTTTGGTGGTTCCCCCCTGGACATCGCAGAGGTCGCTCTCCAACGCCGCCAGAAAGAGGCGCCCTCCCTCGTCGCTGTCCTGGCGGTGGACCACCGAGGTATAGACCACGCGGCTCAGAGTCGATCCGTGGGAGGTGCGAGCCCGATAATAATCGACGTTTTTCGGCACGTCTTTGGAGGCGTCGAAGTCGTAGCCCAGCCGGTGCAGCAGGGCCTCCAGCTCTCGGGGCTGAAAGAGATAGAGGAGCATGATCACGTCGGCCTGCTTGGAGACCTTATAGGGATCGGGGGTCTGCCCTTCGGCCTTCAAGATCCGATCGAGGCGCTCGATATTATCGTATTTGTCGGCGTAGCCCTCCCAGTCGAACTCCTGGAGGTCTTCGTAGCCCTCAAATTGGCTCAACACCCCGTCGTGGAAGACCACCCGCATGCGCCGGGTGATATGCTCCCAGCGCTTTAGTGAGGCCCGATCGACCTGGAATTTCTCACGCAACTCCCGACTGCGCTGCCGGCTGATGAGCTCCAGCATATCCATGGTGCGCAACAGGCACCAGACGGCGCAGATATTGGTGTAGACGTTATTGTCCAGCCCGCCCCGCTCGGCGTCCGGATATTTTTCGTGATATTCGTCGGGCCCCATCACGCCCCGGATATCGTAGCGATCGTCGTCGCTGTCGTATTCGGCCAGGCTGGACCAGAAGCGGGCGATCTCGATGAGGATCTCCGCGCCGTGGTACTCCATAAAATGGCGATCGCCGGTGGCCAGCCAATATTGCCAGATATTATAGACGATGGCGGCGTTGATATGGCGCTGCAGGTGGCTGTAGTCGGGATCCCATTTGCCGGACATGGGGTTGAGGTGGACCTCCTGGGTGACCTCCCGGCCGTCGGTGCCGCTCTGCCAGGGAAAGCAGGCCCCCTCATAGCCCTCCTGGGCGGCGATCTGCCGGGCGGCGTGGAGGCGATAATAGCGATATAGAATCGTCGACCGGGCCACCGAGGGCAGGCGCAGCGCATAAAAGGGGAGGATGAATAATTCATCCCAGAAAATATGCCCTCGATAAGCCTCCCCATGCAGCCCCCGGGCGGGGATGCCCACGTCGCGGCCCGCCGTCTTCGGCGAGGCCGTCTGCAGCAGGTGGAAGATATGGAGGCGCAACACCAGCTGGTCCCGATCGGGCCCCTCCACATCGGGGGCCACGTCGACCTCCACGTCACAGCGGCGCCACAGCCGCTCCCAGGCCCGCCGGTGGCTGGCCAGAAGGCTCTCAAAATCGGGGGCCTCCCCACAGGCCATCCGCGCCGTGCGTCGAAAATCGCCGATCCCTCGATCGCGCGACGAATACTGGGCGACCACCTTCTCGACGACCACCTCCTCACCTTCGATGACCTCGACCTGGATGGCCTCGCAGATGCGCTCCTCATGAGACTGATCGTAGCGCCGGTGCTCCTTTCCCCTCACCGCCCCCCCGACCCGGGTCCGCGCCGCCTGGGTCAGCTCCAGGTGGGACTGGTTGGTGCGAACGTCGAGATAGATCCCCTCCGGGGCCACCGTGCCCCGCTCCAGGACCTCGAGATGTTTATCCTCCAATTGCCGGTAGCGCTCCACATTGTCATTGACCACCGACCCGTCGAGGCCGCTCTCAACTTCGATTCGGCCCTCCCAATTTTCGGCGACCATCTTCCACTGAATGGCCCCCAGGTGGTGGTTGTCCATATGGACGATGCGCCGCGACTCTACCGAGGTGACCCGCCCCTGCTCATCGCGCACCCGGTAGCGGCGGGTCAACACCCCGGCCTGGATATCCAGGATGCGGCGAACGCTCAACACCTCCAGATTCCACGGGGAGATCCACTCTCCGTCGACGGGGCGAACCCGCAGCCACAGCCAGTTTGGAAAGTTGACCAGATCCTCGTTGGCCACGCTTCGGCCGGCCACCTCGCTGGTCAATTCATTATAGCCGCCGGCAATATAGGTGCCCGGATAATGGATCCGATCGGCGAAGCTCTCCTCGGCGGCTCCCCGGGTGGCGAATACCCCGTTTCCTAGAGTACATAAGGCCTCGCGAAGCCCCTCTCTCTCCGGGTCCAGCCCATCGTAGATCAACTTCCAATCAGTGCTCATGGCGCGCTCTCGGATCTGGGATATCGGAATGATAGGCAATCTATGCACGATCGCTCTCATCGCCAGTGGTGGCGGCGTCGCCATCTGCAAATTACTCCGTGGTGGGCGCAGGGAGGTGTTTAATTTTGCCCCACGACGCAAAAGGGCGCCTCCAACCCGGCGCGACGGCGAGCTTCGAACCAGCCCCCAGACCGCGAGAATCACCATGCTCCGACTCCTGACCATCGCCGCCATCATCAGCGCGCTGCTGGCCTGCGAGCCCGGCCAACCAGACGACCCGCCGATTCCCATGCCGCCGGCCGACCAATTGCCGCCTCCGCCGCCGGTCGAAGAAGGGGCGCTGTCCGAGGATTTTCCCGAACCCCCGCCGGTGGAGCCCCCTCTTCCCTTTGGTGAACCCGCCGAAGAGGAGCTCGACGTTCCGGCGGCCAGGCTCCACCACCTCTTCGAACATATCGAGGTGCGCCACCTGGAGATGGAGGACGAATACGAGATGCTGGCCCAGCGATATGAAGAATTGGAGGCCCGCGACGAGCTGACCCGCCGCGCTGGCGAGCGCTACCAGGATATTCAAGAGTCAGCGGCCAATCTTCTGGAGCAGCAGGACCTATTTATCGCCGGCCACCGCGAGGTCTCGGAGCGCCACGATCCGGTGGTCACTGCCGAGGAGACCGAGGCCATCTCGTCGGCGGCCCGGCAATTAGCCGATCTCCACGGCGACCTGCGCTTTCGCCACGAAATACTGGGGGGCGTCCACTTCGACGAGGGCCGTGAGGATATGATGATCCTCCACAATCGATTCATCGGCCTCCACCGAAATCTGGAAGGTCTGCTCTTCCGCCTTGTCGAATTGGAGGATCAACCGATGCCGGGGGTTGACCCGTCGTGATATGGGGGTTATTAATAAATTGGTCATACCAGCATACCAGTCGATGATTTTTCGATATTTCTTACCTGAATTGGAAGACAAATTCGATGAACGACAACGACCTGCGATATCGCCCCGGCACGGCCGGTCACGTGGAGAGCTATTTCGTGCGCGGCAACGCCCCGGACCGGCGTCTGGCGTTCTGGCTCAAATCCACGGTCTTCGCCCCCCGAAAGGACAGCGCCGTCGCCGAGTTATGGTGTATCGTCTTCGACGCCGAAAACGGCCGCTATTTCTCGGAAAAGCGCACCGTTCCCTTCGCCCACGCCACCTTCGGCGGCGATCCCATGCAAATCGAGATCGGCGACGGAACCTTCGAGCTTCGCGACAATGCCCACCTCAAGGGCACCCTCCATGGCGAGGGCGGCCCATGCCGATGGGATATTACCTGGCAGCCCCAGGAGGGGCCGCTGAGTCAGAGATTATGCCTGCTGCCCTCGGAGAAGATGGTGGACGGCTCCTTTCCCCGCTCCACGCCGCTGACCCCCTACCCCTCGGTGATCATGGAGGGGACCATCGAGGTCTTCGGAGAGACCATCGAGGTCGACGGGTGGAACGGAATGCAGGGCCACAACTGGGGTGACGAGCACGCCTGGGAATACGCCTGGGGCCACTGCCCCTTTCTCGACGAATCGGGCAACCCCTTTTGCTGGGTCGAGGGATTTAGCGCCCGCACCCGCATCGCCGGCCGTCCCACGCCGATTATCTCCGCTCTGGTGGTACGCCGCGGCGACGAGGAATACCGCTTTGACAGGCTCGTCGATCTCTGGCGCCAGGAGGCCACCATCGACCTGGCCGAATATGCCTGGCATCTGCGACTGCGCGGCGCCGCCGGCGAGGTGGCCCTGACCATGCAGGCCGACCCCGACGAGATGGTCTGTCTGGGCTATCACAACCCCGACGGGCGGCTCTCCTATTGTCTCAACAGCAAGCTGGCCAGAGTCGATCTTCGGGTCAACCCCACCAACGAGGCCGCCTTCGAGTGCTCCAGCCCCCACGGCGGAGCCCTGGAATTCCTGCGCAACTCCCCGGACCCAAACTTCACCCGAGTGGTCTGATGCATCGAATAACACTCCCAACTACCCCTTAGAGCCCTTCGCGCCCTTCGTGGTGAATCTTCTTTCTCCCAACGCCGGGAACCCCCATGCCTATATCCTTCTTTGAAACCATGAGCGGCGAGCTCTTCGACGAGAAGAGCGAGGAGCGGCCGATTCGCTTTGAGATAAAGGGCGAGGCCACCGATGCCTATCGCTTTTGGCGAAGCGGCCGGGTCAAGATCACGGGCGTCGTCGACGCCCCGCCCCTGGCCGACGAGGCCCCGCTGGAAGGAGAGATGGTCATCTCGCCGCTGCGGCGCCGGCAGATCACCTATCGTTTCCGGTTTAACGACATCCAGGGGCGGCCCTGTCAATTTACGGGCCGAAAGGAAATAAGTTTCTTAAAGCCCGTGCACTCCATGACCCATATGACAGGGCTCATCGAGCGAGACGGTGCATTTTTGGCAAGCGGGGAGCTTCGCTTCGAGCTCGAAGACCTGCCTGAATTTGTGACCTCCTGGTGGCCGTCGACGACGATCCCCCGGATGGAGATGCACTCCCCGCTCAACGGCGACGACAGCGGGGGCACGCTCAGCGAGGGGGAGCGAGAATTGCTGGCCGCCGCCGTGGGCGCCATCTTCGTGGCCGGCGAAGCCGTGCCCGCCCCCGACGAGAAGACCGTCGACGCCGCGGTGGCCCAGCTCCACGCCCTGCCGGGCCACGCCTTCTGGTTCTATCGGCTGGGCCTGCGCTTTTTGGATTACGCCCCGATGGCCAGCCATCGGCGCCGGTTTACGGAGCTGCCTCTCCACCAGCGCCGCCGGCTCCTGGCGCAGTGGACCGATCCCTCTCAGAGCAAGCTGCCCGGCCCGCCCATGGCCTCTCTGGCGATCCAATTATTGACGACGATCATCAAGGTCGCCCACTTCGGGCGCTACGATTATCTGGACGCCATCGGCCATCCCCGGCCCCAGCAGGTGGCCCCGGAGCCCAGGGAGCGCTATATGCGCCGCGTCGTCGCCGCCGAGGATCTTGGCGAGGAGACCGAGCTTCAGGCTCATGTGGTGGTCGTGGGCACCGGCGCCGGCGGCGCCGCCGTGGCCTATCAACTGGCCAAACAGGGCCTGGCCGTGGCGATGGTCGAGGAGGGCCGCTACTTCCAGCGCCAGGATTTTTCGGGCCCTCCCATGGACCGGGTGCGCTCCATGTATCGCCACCGGGCGACCAACTTCTCCCTGGGCACGCCCATTATCATCCCCCAGGGCCGCACCGTGGGCGGCACGACCACCATCAACTCCGGCACCTGCTTTACCACCCCCGACGAGGTCTTAGAGGAGTGGCGAAAGGACCTGGGCTTTCCCGATGATTTTCGGCCCGAAAATTACCACCCCTACTCCACCGAAGTGGGGGAGATGCTCCAGGTGGCGCCTGGCGAGTCGCATGCCCTGGGAAAGATCGCCGACGTCATCGCCCGCGGCGCCGACGAATTGGGCCTGGACCACGGCCCGCTGCCGCGCAACGCCCCGGGCTGCCCCGGCGCCGGGGAGTGCATTTTGGGCTGCCCGGAAGGAGCGAAGCAATCCACGGACGTCTCCTACGTGCCCGCCGCCCTTCGCGCCGGGGCTGAGCTCTACGTGGGCCTGCCCGTAACGCGTATCCTGATGAACGGCTCCCGCGCAGTGGCCGTGGAGGCCAGGGGCAGCGACAATCGGGGCCGCCCCCGGCGGCTTCGCATCAAGGCCGATCGCATCGTCCTGGCCTGCGGCGCCGTCCACAGCCCGCTCCTTCTGCGCGAAAACGGATTTACCCTCCCCTGGATCGGAAAAAATCTGTCAGTCCACCCCGGCATGGGCCTGCTGGCGCGCGTCAAAGAGGATCTCGAGCCGTGGAAAACCATCCCCCAGGGATACGCCATCCACGCCCTGGAGGACCGGGGCGTGCGCTTCGAGGGCTATTATCTCCACCCCCAATTGACGGCCCCCACCCTGCCCTGGGTGGGTGAACGACTCACGGAGTGGATGGATGATTTTCGTCGGATCGCCCAATTCGGGTTTATGATCCGCGACCGCGGCACGGGCCGGGTGCGCCGCGGGCCCAACGGAATTCCCCTCATTAGCTACAGCCTGACCCCGCCGAGCATCGACCGCCTCAAAGAGGCCAGCTCCCTTCTGGCCGAGGTATTGCTCGAGGCCGGCGCCGACCGAGTCTACGCAGGTTTCGGTCCCGACCCGGTGGTCCGCTCCCGCCACCAGGCGCGACGCCTCAAAGAGGCCGACGCCGGCCCCCTGGACTTCCGCCTATTGGGCGCCCACCCGCTGGGTACGTGTCGAATGGCCGCCGACCGCCAAAAAGGCGTGGTCGACTTTGACCACCGCGTCTTCGGCACGGATAACCTCCACGTCGTCGACGGCAGCTCCGTGCCCACCTCCCTCGGCGTCAACCCCCAGATGACGATTATGGCCATGGCGCTGCGGGCCGGCGATCGGATTGCAAGTCTTATCTAAGCTCGCTACCCGTGCTACGCTCGGGGCGACCTCGCTGGATCTCTCAACACCGGTCGTCGCCCATGGCATTACCCAG
>SLJM01000402.1 GCA_007135085.1 Myxococcales bacterium | reverse complement strand
TGGCGACGGTCGAAATGGCCCACCAGGATCGGGAGATCCTGGTGGGCTTTTCTTATCGATGGGCCCTCGTAGCTTCCCTGACGTCCTCCCAGATGGGCGTGCACATAGGCGATCTGAGAGGCGATGAGCGCCTCTTTGTCGCTATTTTCGAAGAAGAACCCGATGATGATATCGTCGAAGAGGCGATCATAGAACCGGCGCATCAGCGCCTGCATCGCCTCCTGTCCCCCTACTTCTTCGATGATATCCCAATTTTCCATGATCGATTGTCCTCTGGTTTATCCGCGCCGGATAGCGACTCGAATCGTGCCTTCGTGCAAAGATCGCAGCAGGCCATCTGTGGACAATTGACGCAATTGTCCCAGATCCATCTCGTGATCACCGAGCCATCGTATATCGCTACAATCTGAGTCGACGCTTATATTGCGAATACGAATCGACGCCTGCCCCAGGGCCTCGCCAATGGCCTCTGCGGGAATCCAGACCGGGGCAAATTCAGCGTCGCCGTACCAGACTGCGATCACCGTAAACCGAGGCATCTGAGCCAGGGGCGGTGATTCGATCCCCTCTTCAAAAGGATCGATGAAGATCGGCCATTCCAGAGCACGAGCAAGCCCGGTGACAAAATACCGAAATCGATCTTGTGAGGACTGCCCATCCACCGCTCGCAGTCGACGCTCCCAGACCGGTCGCGTCCCTCGCAGATATCCGCTGTAGGTGCCACTGACGAAGGTCATCGCCTGGCGCCGGGCCGGGGCTTCAAGAGCCTGAAATGCCTCGCTATAGCTCTGACGCACCGAAGCATAAGCGGCGTTGATCGCCCGTCCAAATTCCCCGGTCAGGCCGGGCCACCGACTTGGCACGGTAACCAGCCAGTTCGTATCCTGGCGATCCTCTCTGGGCGATCCTTTTTTGGTCATCGCCGCCGCCCCCAACCGCCCCAGGCGAATCTGGGCGCGATCTGCGACCAGAGATTTTTGCATGCCCTGCAATAGATCACATAGGGCGCCGCGCTCTCGGACCGTCCAACACAATAGAGGCAGCTCCCAGGGAAGATTTTCCGGTTTGCTAATCCCCATGGCTCGTCCAACAGGATCGAATACTGAGATCGAAGGAATAGCAAAATTAACCCGGCGGGCCCCCAGCAGATCGTCTTCTTCGGCGATCAGAGAGAGCCAGGCACTGGCCAGGTCTTCAAAGCCCGGCCAGCTATCCAGGGAGCGATCGCCCAGTTCAGCCCCGGTCTCCAGGGCATCGGCCAGTACTTCGAGTAACTCCTCGGGTTCGCCACCATTTGGGAGCGCCCGAACTTTCTGCGCTGCCTGACGCAGCGCTGAAGCAGGGGAGATGACCATACTCTCCCAGACCATCTCGACCAGCTCGTCAGTGTGGTCGGCCCAGTCGCTGCGCTCCAGCTCTCGGCTCACCTCCTCGCGCCAAATCGAAATATAGGAGGCCTCACTTACCTGACGCCACTCCGGCCAGGTCGACGACATTTCAGTCAACTCCGCTACAAACTTCTGGCGCGGCGTGGCGGCCGCCTCCAGCCAACCGCCAAGCCCATCGACCAATGCGTAGAGACGCTCTTCAAAACTCTCGAGACGCCAGCGCAATAACTCACCGACGGCCATCGATGAGATCACTTCGCCCCGAGACTGCCGACCGAGCCGACCGGCCAACCCTCGTAACAGTGCCACATCGGATAATTGAAGCACCAGCGTGACCGAGACTGGTGAAACCTCCAGAATATGCGCCACCGGCTCGGCCAGCGCGCTTGCCAGAGCGTCGTCATCGACGCGGGCCACCAATTGGCCATTGACCAACAGACGCTGCTCCCCGTCGACCTCTTTGAGTGCCACGGCGATTGGTCGGCCGTCGTTGGTCAATGACGGCTCAACTCTGAGGGTCCGCAATATGGTGACCAATTTCGACGCCCGCGAGGACTGTTCCTCGACTGCAACTCCCTCTTCGGCCATCAACCCCAATAATACGGGCAGATGAAGATCCAGGGTCTGGCGGGCAAACTTATTGATTCTCGCCCCAATCTCGTCGCTCACGTCGGCCTCGTCAGGAGGTGCTATAAATCACAAATTTTGGGCACAAAATATGTTCCCGCCCATCTTAAGCGCTCGCACCCAATTATTGAAGAGGATTGAAGACCGGAATTTGCGGACAACCCTCTTCTAACGCTGCTCGAAGCCCGTCGGCGTCGACGGTCCGCCCCGTGACACAGGTGGGGTTAAAGCCCAGACCCACCACAGCGGAGGTCGAAAGCGCCCAGATCTTCCATGATCGGCGAAATCGTCGCCACAGGCCGGCCCCTGCGTGGATCACCGTCCCATCGGGGACCAGAAGGTGGCCTGCAGGCTGGATGGTCAATAATTCCTCGAGCACCCGATCGCTGACCAATCCACAGACGGCCACGGCCTCGACGTCGCTCCAATCGCTGCGAGCCCCGGCGAGGGCCACCACCGCCGATTCACTGCCCAGAGGCTCTACGCTCCCATCGCAGAGCACCACGTAGAGGCACCCCTCATCGACGGCGTGCTCGAGGGCCCGACGGTGGTCGCCATCTTCCACGGCAGGGATCGTCAATCTCGAGACCAGATCTGCCGTTCGCTCTGCCACGGCCCCAATGTCGGGGCCGGCGACAGCGCCCGTAGACACGACGACGGCCTCCGTAAGCTCCGGGTGAGCCCCGGCGACCCGCCCATAGGCCCCGTCGATCCAGACCGCACCGGGCCCTCTTTCTGCCATCAGATCGACCACCGCTTTGACCTCCGCTCGGTGCCGAAGCCCGGCGAGCAATATTGTGCCTTCGTCGACGGCCCGACCGACCATGATCTCCCCCAGGGGTGTGCGAAAACCCGTGGCGTGAATGTATTCAAAGCGCGCCGTCGATTGGCCGATGGCCCCTTCCGCCGTGGCCACCCACTGGCCCTCGGCGACCACCACCGGCGGCTTCTCCGTGCCCAACAATACGTCCTTGGCCTCCCCGTCGATACCGATAGACACCAGCGCCGGCGGCGCGAGACCGAGCTCGCGCCGCCGGCGCATGAGGACGTTCAGGGTCGTCGTCTTACCACAATTTTTTGCCACCCCGACGATAGCCAACCGATCCCGACCGGCGATTTCATCGAGTCCCATCACCCTGCCTTATCCAATCGACTCGGCGCGATCCAAACGAGGATGGCCGTCGCGGAAGTCGTCGGCGGTCAGCCCTTTGCCGTCGTTCATCTTATCCATGCGCTGCAAGGTGCGGGCGATGGCGTGGATGGAGGCCAGGACGTCGCCGGTATGACCGGTCTCGGAGATGGTATGCATATTGCGAATCGGAAAGCCGATCGACGTGGCCGCCGCGTCGACGCTGGCCAGCACGGCTGCCATGGCGTCCGTGCCCGTATCCCGCCCACAGACATCTCGCTGCACCGGAATTTCGTGCTTTAGCGACGTCGACTCGAAGAGGCTGTTGAGATATTCGCTGGCAATCGAGCCCACCGACAGGGTGTAACCCTCGCCCATCTCCAACGGCGTATAGCGCTTATCGCCCACGCCGGGGGCGGCGACGAAGTCGTGATTGACGTCGACGCCGATGACCACGTCCGGCCGGAATTCACCGGCGGAGACCCGGCTTCCAAATCGGCCGATCTCCTCATGGCTGGCGATGGTGAACAGACAGCGCACGTTGTTCAGGCCACCCTCGTCGGCGATGAGCCGGGCCACCTCGGCGGTGACGAAACAACCCAGGCCGTTGTCCAGATAAGCCCCCGTAAAGGTATCCTCCCCGAACCCCCGGCGGATCGGCCGATCGAGCAGGATCGGATCGCCGGGGCGAATCCCCAGTTTTTCGATCTGCTCTTTTTTACCCTCACCGTGGATCCCCAGCTCCAGATAGAGCTGCTCTTTTTTGATCCCCTTCTTGCCGGTGCGCACCTCGGCGTCAGCAAAATGAATCGCCCCCAGGGCCTCGATCGTGCCGCCGCGCAGGCTTCGATAGTTGCCCGGCGTTTCCGGATCTTCACTGAACAGGACCACTTCGTTGCCGATGAGCGTCAGCGGCAAAAAGGAGTCGCTGTTGATCCAGATCTTGCCGTCGTCGCCGATGCTTCGCACCTGCATGCGGATCTTGTCGGCGTGACCGATGATCATCACCGTCAGCTTGTCCTCTCCGTCGGGATCGGTGTCGACGATCAGTCCCGCGTTGCCGCGAAATTGATGGACCTTCCAACCGTCGAGCTGCATTTCCTCGAAGGCGGGCTTCAACAGTCCATAGGTCATGGCGCCCTCGAGGCCGATCGGGCTCGGAGCTGCCAGGATATCTCGCATAAACTTGAATTGTTTTTCCGGCATCGACTTCTGCCAGGCCTTTTTCTCTTCGCTCATAAGCCTTTCACTTTTATCCAAAAGGGGAGGTGATCTGTCGGGGACAACGTAGTGGAGGAACGCCGGGCTGACAAATTCCGTTTTTTGAGGGCGGGGAGTCAAACACTTCACCGCAAAGGGCGCGGAGGACTCAAAGGGTAAACAGCGGGGTCAACCGCGGGTTGATCGCGGGCAACCGGGCCTTCAGGGAGTCGGAGGTCGGGGGCCCTGCATGGGTTCGGGGAAGTCGTAATATTGGGGATATTCAGTGGCTTCGGCCGACTCCTCTGATTCTTCGACCACTTCCTGTTCGTCGTCTGCCTCCTTGGCGGCGTTGGTGCCGGTGACCGAGACCTGTTCGAAGAAGAGGTAGATCATAATCACGACGAGGATCATCAAGATCAGGCTCAGCGAGGCCGTCACCGTCATGGGCGCCACGACGGGACGGGGAAAGATCCAACCGATCCAGCCCCGATCGTCGCCGTCGGCCCCCTTCGTCTCGCCCACCTGGGTAAACCGCTTGATATCCGTATCGAAGGTCGCCGATGCCGGCTTTTCAAGGCCTTCCGTCACAGGCGGCATATAGCTCGTGGCGTCGGGAAATCTCTCCCTGATGCGACGGGCCATCTTCTCGAGCCGCCGGCGCACCATGGTTGCCGATTGAGGCCGGAACTCTGGCGCTTTTGCCAATAACTCACAACTGAGATCGATGACCTCTTCGGGCACCTGAGCGCCGACCAGGGCTTTGAGATTTGGCAGAGGCTCGGTCTTATGAGCCTGCATCAAGGCCAGATCGTTGTCGGCCACAAAGGGCGCCTGCCCGGCAAAGGTGGTAAACATCAACACCCCCAGGCTGTACAGATCGCTTCGCGGCGACGGGTCGAGGCCGTCTACCAACTCCGGGGCCACGATCCCCGGCGTGCCGGCCACCTGCCCCCCCTGTGTCAATCGCTTGTCCCAGGACAATAATCTGGCCACCCCGAAGTCCAATAATTTCACGTGGATGCTCTGATCGCGCATCCGTTGGACCATGATATTGTCGAATTTCAGATCGCGGTGGATGATCTGCTGGCCGTGGGTCTCGATGAGGGCATTGCAGACCTGCCCGTAAACCTCGAGAATCTCCCACAGCTTCAGGTCACCGGCCCTCAACGCCTGGCGCAGAGTCTTCCCCTCCACAAATTCCATCACCAGATAGGTCAACCCCGTGGTGTCGATCCCCGTATCGATGAGGCCCACGATATTGGGGTGGGCCATCTGGGCGACCATATCCACTTCCAGTTGGAAGCGCTCCACCAGCGAGGGATCGCGGGTCAAGGTGGGCTTTAGGACCTTGACGGCCACCTGGCGATTGACGCTGAGCTGGGTGGCCTCAAAGATGATCCCCATTCCCCCGGCGTTGAGCACTCTCTCGAGACGGTACCGTCCCTCCAGGACGCGCCCCACCAGAAGGTCTGGAGCGTCCATGGGCTGCGTCGAGGTACGACGCCGCTTCTTACTTTCCACCTCATCGGTGCTCATCGACCGGTCCAGGGTTGGCGCGCAGGTTGGTCTGCGCACTCATTTTACTCCTGGACGACGATAGTACAACAAGCGCTCGGGCTTCGGCGGGACGGCGCGAAGGGCCCTTCGGGCCCGGGGTGGAGCGGCTAAACTGCGCCGCGGGGTGGAGGCAGCAAAGCTGCCGGGGTGGAGCGGCTAAACTGCGCCGCGGGATTAACTTCCCATCGAGGTTGAGCACACTCGAAGTTTTGTTCGGAAAATTGCCATCGAGAGATGCTCGACCACATCGGTTAACCGTCGTTACCGGGCCAGCAGTCCAGGCCCTCCATCCCGGGCGCCTTAGCGAAGCGTAGCGCCCTCCACCCCGAGCCCGCAGGGCTCTCCACCCCGCGCCGAAGGCGCTCCACCCCTCGCGTCTGAGCGCAACGCGCTCAGCCGCGAAGAATCGCCCCAATTCCCGTGTCGCTGGGCATCTTGTCGCTGGGCATGACCACCACGTCGCCGCCGAGCTGGATCACCGTCTCGGCGATCTCGTCGAAGACATCGACCGCCATGGCTTTGTCCTCATCTTCGGCTCCGTCGTTGATCTCTTCGAATTCGCCGGTAGTACGATCGTATTGGCCCCACAGCTCGGCTGCTTCGTCGAGGAGCAACCGATGTACACGACCTTCCACCACTCGCCGTCCGATGGTGGCCGGATCCATCTCGGCGCTGCCGCGGCCGAAGGAGCGCTCCCACAATTGGAGAGTCTCGTCGACGCGGCGCTCCATTTCCTTTTTTGCGATCGGCCAGGCCGCCTCATAGATCTGCTGGTCGTTCCAGAAATGGACGTTGCCGTCGATCCCCTCGTCCGCCAGATTTCGCAGCTTACTGGACTGTTTGAAGATGGGATGACAATAATCGACGGCCGCCAGGATCACCGGGCCCTCGGCGCCACCCAGATATTCGCGGATGCCCCGGGAGACCTCGAGAAAATATCGGGCCAGATAGGCGTCGTGCTCTTCGCGACCGCCGCCGTGACCGTGATACATGGGGGACGGCAATTTTCGAGTGCCCCCCTGATCGGTGGACCGGCCGCCCTGGCTATAATTGCCGCCCGTCTGGTAGTTGAGCCCGTCCTGATCTTTACCAAATTGCATCAACAGCGCGTCCTGGAGATTTTTCGGCAGATCATCGATCTCCACCGCCTCTACCCCCGTGGGACTGCCCTCCCAAAAGGAGACCTCTTTTTCACCCACGGCGAGCACCCAATAGTCGGTGGGCGCCGCCACGTGATCCAAAAGGGGCCGGGTATGGAAGTTGGGCCCCACCACGGTCTGCGCTTGAAACTGAACGGGGAGAAAGTAAACGGCGTCAAAATCGGGGGCCGAAAAAATGGCCACCCCGTCGCCTCGCTGATTCCAGAAATTCCGATCTTCGACCAGCCCCTGCAGCCGGCTGGCCATGGGCTTCCATATCTTCTCGTCCACCGAATTGGCCGTCTCCAGCCGCTCGATGGCCTCGTCAATCTGGGCTCGCAACTGCAGACGCAACGCCTTGTTGGTCATCTCCTGGCGTTCGATCGGCAAATAGATCGACACCGCAGGCGAGGCGTTAACGTCCAGTAACTGGCGAAATTCTTCCTTTCCGAATCGATCCATGACTTCTCTCTTGTGGCCTCAGGGGAGGAATGAAATTACGACCGGTAGTGAAGTAATAAACCCGGTCGGGCCACAGACAAGCCGCCACCGCTGCTGCCCACTGAGCACCCCCCCCCTTCGCGGGCCCTATTTGCCCACATAATCGAGAGTCATATTTCCCTCGCTGCTGCGCCGCAGGCGATTGCCCCCGACCTCCACCTCCAGGGCGTATTGACCGCGGACGTCGTATTGAAAGGGGTTGCTCACCCGGGAGGCGATGGCCCGCACCATGCGCCCCTGGCCGGCCAGCAGATCGCGGCGGCGCACATCGTCGCCCCGCACGAGAAGGCGCATCTTGTCGCTGCCGTTGCTGGAGGTGATCTGTACGGCGTGGGGGAAGCGATAGCCCGTCTCTTCGTCGTGTTCGATATTGCCGAATTGCAATGTGGCGTCCGTATCCTCGTAGAGGATCTGGTCGCCTCGACCCACCAGAATCCAGGTCACCGATCCGCCACCGAAGTCGTTGGTCAGATCGATCTCGCGCCACATGACGAAGACGTCGCCGTCGTATTGGCGAAATCGGCTAAATCGATTGCCCAGGTTATAGGGCGCCACGTTGGTGACCACATGATCGGCATAGCCCGATTGGCTCCCTTTGACGTCGCGCCATTGGCCGTCGATATATACCCGACCCGTCACGTCGGCCCGAGGCGATACGATGGTGAAGCGATAAAAATCATCGTCGCTTCGAAGCTCTCCGTTTCCGGGGCGCCACATGGGGATGCGATTCTTAAATTGAAGCTCCACCCGCAGGTCGTCACCCTCATATTTGAGCTCGAAGGTATCGTCGTCGACGGCGCGCACCCTGGTGTTGGAGATATCGATCTGGAAGCGATCTTCTTCATAGCTCCAATTTCGCCGCGACAGGCGCTCGCTCGAGCTATAATTGTCGTGATCGGGCAGGCGCACCCGCACGTCGGCGGCGCCATAGCCGTTTCGCACCCCCAGGTTGGAGATGGTCAGGTTCATGCCGATATGGCCGCCTTCATCGAGATCAACGGCGAAGCTATAGCGCTCCGAATAGGCCTGGCCCGAACTCATCGAGGGGATCAGATCGTCGAAGGTCGCCGTCGAACCTCCCGAGCCCCAGCCCGAGGCCCACGCCGTCGACGTCAACGCCACCAGCCCTGCAGCCGCTAAAAATGCCAGTGAATATTTCAGTCCATCATGCTTACCGATCATCGGTATTCTCCATTTCTGCGACTTCACCTGTTGGCTCCTAT
>SLJM01000021.1 GCA_007135085.1 Myxococcales bacterium | reverse complement strand
GAGGATTCAAAGCCCATCATCTCCGGTGCACATTCGCACTGGTAGTCGCTGGCCTCACCGATGACGGCGATGATGGAGGTGAAGACGTCGGCGAATTCATTGATGAGATCATCGCCGCCGGCCGCTTCCTGAGGCTGCTCGGCTTCAGCGGTTTCTTCTTCCTCTTCTGCTTCTTCTTCGGTGGCTTCGTCGTCGGCCTCCGGTTCATCGCCATCACAGGCGGGCAGGGCGACGACGCTCAACGAAAGGGCCAATAGTGCTACAAGCAAACGATTCATTGTTTACCTCAAAAAAAAAGGGGCATGAAAGTGTAGGAACGCTGTAGTTATCCCCGATCGAGGTGGGGGGAGTCAATACTCCTTCCATTGGAAGGGGAACACTCATTGGCACCGTATGAATTTGCGTCGTAAGGTGGGGCGAGGAATGTTCAGCCCAAAACGAGACGTGAGACCATGCGACATAAGATTCACCAGATATTCGATCGGCCTCGCCCCTGGAAGAAGCTGCGCGCAGGACGCACGCCGGCGGAGGTCTATACGGTGCGAACCGGTGATGGGGTGACGTTGAAGCTGCGCCGGGTGCGGCCGCCGAGCTTCGGAGCGGTCAAAGCGACGGCCATGCTCCTCCACGGGTTGGGGGCAAATCATAAGGGCTATCATTTCCCGGAGCGCTCGATGGCCATGTGGTTGGCCGAACGGGGGATCGATGTGTGGATGCCCGATCTGAGGGGCCACGGCGATAGCCGGGTGGAGCGCTTTGATTGGTGTATCGACGATTATCTGGAGAAGGATATCCCTGCCATCCTCGACGGTATCCGACGCTTTAGCGGCACCGACGAGGTCCATTGGGTGGGCCACAGCATGGGGGGTATCTTGTTGATGGCCTACGGAGCGCTTCGGCCCCAGGCGCCGATCGCCCGGGGTATCACCCTGGCATCGGCCCTCGATTATGGGGTGGGAGAGTCCAGCTTTGCCGCTTTATTGGCCCTTCGGCCCGTGCTGGAGCGGATGGTGGCCGTGCCCTTCGGCAGCTTGACTCATCTGCTGGCGCCGGCCATGGGCCGAGGGGCGACGAGACCGCTGGAGTCCTTCAACGTGTGGCCCTCCAATATCGAGCCCGAGCTGGTGCGGGCCCTCCACGCGCGCTGCTTTCACACCATTCCCATCAGCCTACTCCGCAGTCTGGCCACTACCTTCGAGCCCGGCGGGCTCTGCCTTCAATCGGGAGTGAGAATTCTGGAGGCGGCGCCGAAATTCGAGGTGCCGATCCGCATGTTTGCCGGCACCCGGGACGCCCAGGTGTCGGTGGAGGCCGTGGAGTTGACGGCCCAACTAATCGGCGACAACGCCGAGCCCGTCGTCTGTGGTCTCGATTATGGCCATGAAGATCATTATGGCCATTGGGATCTGTTGATCGGAAAGCGGGCCCAACGAGAGGTGTGGCCCCAGATCTACGAATGGCTCGTCCACTGAGGCTATTGGGCCGTAAAGATCAGGGGCTCGTCGGTGAGTCGGCCGCGGCGCCGGGCGGTGTCGACGGCCATGGTGGCGATCTCGAGGCGGGCGTCCATCTTGGCGAGCAACCCCTTGATGCCGCTGAGGACGCGCAAATAGGCCAGGGCCTCGGAGGGGACGGTGAACTTCAAAAAACTGGGGTGGCGAAGCATGAACATCTTGCCGTCGCGAGCCGGTGACCAATCGGCGAAATCAAAGGGCACGTTGTCCACGAAGGGAGCGAGCAAGATCTGATGGTATTGGGCCAAAAGCTCTTCGTCGAAGTCCTCAGCGTCCATCTTCGAGTTACCAAAGCCCAGGTCCAGTAATTTGGCCATCGCCCGGCGGTGGTCGTCCTGCCAGACGGCGTCGAGCACGTCCAGAAGACCGTCCGAAAAGGAGGGGTCGAATTTCTTGACGCATCCAAAATCGAGGAGGATGAGCTCGTCCTCTTCGCCGATGAGAAAGTTGCCCGGGTGGGGATCGGCGTGGAGCTCCAATTGCTCGTGGAACATCCAGGAGAAGAGGGAGACCCAGCGCAATAATAGTTCGTCCCGCCTGGGGCCGGGCTCCATCTTCTCCAGGGCGTCGTCGAGCTTTTCGCCCTCCATAAATTCCATGACCAACACGGTGGAGCGGGTCCACTGCGGGTAGGGTTTGGGAGAGCTGACGCCCTGGCGGTCGGCCAAGATATCTTGAAATCGCGCCAGGTTTTCGGCTTCGTTGGTATAGTCCAATTCGTCGGTCATAATCCGGCGAATCTCTTGGAGGTAGGCTTCGAGCTTTTCTTTTTCGATGACCGCCCGGGCGTAGATCATCAGCGATTTGAGGGTCTTTAGATCGCTCTCAAAGGAGTCGGCCACGCCCGGGTATTGCACTTTGACGGCTACGTCGGTGCCGTCCTCCAGGCGCGCTCGGTGGACCTGCCCCAGACTGGCCGAGCCGATGGGCTCGGGGTCGAAGTAGGAGAAGACCGTCTCCAGGGGCCGATCGAGGGCGGTCTCGATCTGGTCCTTGACGGTGACGTAGGTCATGGGCGGAGCGTCGCGTTGCAGGGAGGACAGTACCGAGGAAAATTCGTCGGGGAGCATCTCCGGATCGGCCGATAGAAGCTGGCCAATCTTCATCGATGCTCCCTTGAGTTGGCCCAGAGCCTCCACGGCACGGGCGGCGTTTTTCTCGAAGGCTCTTTTGAGTGCCTCCTCTTTTTTATCGGCGTCGCCGGGCAAAATTTTATTGCCCACCTTGCTCATCAGGCTGGAGGCGGTGACGCGGGCGCTCATGGAGCCCAGCTTCCAGGCCCTCTTGAGTCGTCCGGTGGGGACATCTTTGCCCTTTTCGCCGGCTAATTTTTCCCAGTCTTCGGCCACTGTTAATCCTGCGCTGAGTTCGCGACGGTGTCGGGGATACACAACGACTTTTCGATGGAATTCATTTCGCCCGGAGTTCGGGCTTGAGCCAGATAATGTAATCTTCGCTTCCGAAGCGAATCTTGTCCTCGTGGGACAGGTGCCGGGGGGTACGGACACGGTCGCCGTTGACAAAGGTGCCGTTGGTGCTCGCCGAATCCTGAACGAGAATGCGCTTTTGACGGCAGATCAAGATGGCGTGATTCCAGGACACGGCGGGGCGATGGATGACGATATCATTATTGCCTCCGGCGCCGACCGTATTGTCCCCTTCTCCAAGGGCGAAGGGGGCGGCGTCGGAGCCGGGCTCGAAGAGATAGGCAAAGATTGTGGGGTCGTCATCTTCGGGAGGGCGGAAGACGACCGGTCCGGCGTCGACGAGTTGGCCACCGCAGCTTCCGCAGAAGCGAGCTTCCGAGGAAAAGAAGAGCTTGCATTTCTGGCAGGCGCGAAGGGTGATCCCGCAATAGGAACAGAAGCGGGAGTCACTGGGGATGGAGCGCTGGCAGTCGGGACAATCCATCGGCAACTACGGCGGCTGTGAGAAAGCTCGGTGACAGGCCTAACGGTTGTGCCACAGCCCTGGCCGAAGGCCAAGGGGGGAAGATCTAAACTACCGATTGGAGGGCGTCCAAAAGCGCAGTGTGGAAGTGGCCGTTGCTGGCGACGATGCTCGGCCCGTCGACGGAAAATGGAGATCCGTTGATGGCGGTGACCTTGCCGCCGGCCTCGGTGACCAGGAGGATGCCGGCGGCAGTATCCCAGGGGTTTAGACCGTATTCCCAGAATGCGTCGAGCCGCCCGGCGGCCACATAAGCCAGATCGATGGCCGCCGAGCCCAGGCGGCGAATTCCCCGGCTTCGTCGGGTGAGCAGGTCGAATTGGCGCATGGTCCACTCGAAATAATCGGTGTCGCCCAGGGGAAATCCCGTGACCAGCACCGCCGGGGCCAGCCCGTCGACGTCGCTGACGGCCATGGGCTGTCCGTTGAGGTGGGCGCCCTGACCTTCGGCGGCGCTGAACATCTCGTCTCGATTGGGATCGTAGATGACGCCCACCCGTGTCTGGCCCTCGATCTGGAGGCCGATGGAGACGCAATAAAGGGGTACGCCGTGAGCGAAATTGAGGGTGCCGTCGATGGGGTCGATAATCCAGGTGCGCTCTCCTTCGCCTCCATGAGAGCCCTGTTCGTGGCCGAATTCCTCGCCGGCGATGCGATCGTCTGGGAAGGACTCGCGCAGCCGCTCCACGATAAGTCGCTCCGTGCTGCGGTCCACGTTGGTCACCAGGTCGTCGGGGGCCTTCAAAGATATGTCGACCTCCTGGGATCGCTCTCGAAGGATATGTCGGCCCGCGAGGCGAGCGATGGATTCGGCACAACGACGTTCTCGGTGAAGTGATGTCATGGTGTCACTCGTCGGTGGAGTTCGGGGGAAGAATCTTTTCCTGAAAGGCGATTCGAAGGTCGCGGATTCGGTCGTTTTCACGGGTGGGATAGACCCGGTTACTGAGCAAGACGGAGACCACCTTCTGCCGTCGCTCGATCCACAGGGAGGTCCCAGTAAAGCCGAGATGGCCCACCGTATGGGCCGGAGAAAATCCCCTGCCGGCGCTCGACTTTGCGCCGCTGGGTGTATCCCAGCCGGCCAGGTGAGAGCCCTGTTCGGAGCCGGCCCGAGTCGACCAGGCGAATTGAAGGGTTTCCCTCGAGACCAATTGGTTCGGTGGCTCGTCGCCGGCGTCGATGGCCAGAAGGTGGAGTCCAAACTGAAGGACCTCGCTGGCCGTGGAGAAGAGTCCGGCATGGGTGGAGGTGCCGCCGATGATATTGGTATTTTCGTCGTGGACCGTGCCGCGGACGACCCGTTTTCGAAGGGGGCAGACCTCGGTGACCACCGCCTCGCCAATGGGCTCGGAGTGGTGGTGGACGTCGACGTAGCGCGTGCGTTGCAACCCCAGGGGCTCGATGATGCGCCTCTTGACCAATTGGTAAAGATCGTCATCGAAGATCAGCTCCAGAAGCCTCGCCAGCAGCAAATAGCCCAGGTCGGAATAGGCGTGGACCATGCCCGGGGGGCCCTCCAGCGGCGTGTCGACGATGGATTTTAGGACGGCCTGTCGGGTCTTTCGGGCCTGCTGCGGCGATGGGTCGATTGGATGTTCCAGGTAGAATTTTCGCCACGCCGGCAGGCCCGAGCTGTGGTTCAAAATCTGGAGGAAGGTCACCGAATGAGAGAGCTCATCGGGGCGGTCGGCCCAGACGGGCATTATGTCGGCGATCGGCGTATCCCAATCAACGAAGCCCTCGTCGACGGCCTGCATGGCTAAAATGGAGCCCACCAGGGCCTTGGTCAGGCTGGCGATGTCAAAGGGGGTGTGTTCGTCAATCGGAGTGGGAGAAGTTGATTCGAGATCGACTGAGCCGAAAGCGCCTGTGTAGAGGGTGGCCGTCGGTGTGGCGGCGGCGGCCTGGATGGCAGAAGCCGTGGCCGTCTGGCCTATCTCGTCGCGGTCGGTGGCGACATGGCGGTGCAGAAGTTCGTCGACCTCGTCAACCGAGATCTCGACGCAAAACTGGTGGTCTGGCGAGTTCAAATCGGCCACATCAAACTCTGGGCTCAGTTCGCGTTATTATTCGTCGTAAGCGTTCAGCTCTGGCATTCCATGGAGCGCGGACTGCCAGTCCGCAATGCGGCCAAGCTGGCCGCGCTCCAATGGGGACTGAACGCTTATTATTCGTCGTAAGCGTTCAGCTCTGGCATTCCATGGAGCGCGGACTGCCAGTCCGCAATGCGGCCAAGCTGGCCGCGCTCCAATGGGGACTGAACGCTTATTATTGGTCCGTCGGTTATAGCACGGCATGTGTCTGGAAGCTAAGCGTGCCGGCGTGGGCGTCGAGTTTTGCGGCCACCCCGACGGGAAAGCAGATATTTCGACTGCCGTGTCCCACGGGGGCGTCGGCGACGACGGGGCAGTCGAATTCGGCGCCCAATTGGTCGAGGAAGGTCTCCATCTCTGCTTCGTCGACGTAGACGCCGTGGCAATTGGAGAAGTCGCCCAGAACCAGGCCGGCAATATTGGCTCGTCGTGAGAGGCGAAGGGCCGTCAGCAGTCGGTCCAGGCGATAATCCTGCTCCTCGATATCCTCGACGATGAGTATGGCGCCGCTCAGATCGGGGCAGTAGGGGCTGGAGAGCAATGGGATGATGAGGCTTAAATTGCCGCCGAAGACCGGTCCCTCGGCGATGCCGGGGCGCACGGTGCGAAGCCCCTCCCAGGCGGCCGGGGCTTCGCTAGTGGCGAAGAGGGCCTGGCGCAGGTGGGCCAGAGAGTCGAAGGGGTCGTGGTCGTGGAGGCGAAAACTCTTGACCACCGGACCGTGGAGGGTGGCGAGGCCGGCGACGCCGGCGAAATAGAGGTGGAGCGCCGTGATATCGCTAAATCCCACCAGGAGTTTCGGGTTCTCCTTGAGCAATTGGGCATCGAGATGGGGCAAGAGGCGCATCGTTCCATAACCGCCGCGGCTGCAGATGACGGCCCGACATTGGGGATCGGCGAATGCCTTCATCAGAGCAGTCAGGCGCTGCTCGTCGTCGCCGGCGAGATAATCGAAGGGACGGCGACGCCCGTAGACCTGATCGTCGACGACGACCTCCAGCCCCCAACTCTCGAGAACTTCGATTCCCTGGTTCAACAACTCCGGGAGCACCGGGCCGGCCGGGCTGACCAGATGTACTCGGTCGCCTTCTTTGAGCGCCCGTGGGCGCAGGGGCCGTAATGAAGTTGCGCGGTCGCTCATTGAGCCTGTCCGGGGACGTATCGAATCAACAGGGCTACACCGGCGCCGATCATAGTATCGATCGTGAGCTTGACGGGCAGAAGGTTGGCGTCTCGGCTCAACCAGATATGGCCCGTATGGCGGGCCGGTTCTTTGAGCGAGATGCTCGGCGCTTGAGGGGGGTCATCTTCGCTGACATCGTCGTTGGCTACGTGAGCCCAGGTGGCGTCCATAATCTCTCTGGAAAAGGAGATCTTCCAGGTCTTGAACCAGCCCATGGGGGTCAACGTATCTTCCCGGCCCACCACTTCCAGATCGATACGGCTCAACAACCAGCCGTCATAGACGTAGTAGCTGAATTGATCACCCATCGACAGGTTCATGCCCTGACGGCGCAGGTCATAAATCCAGGTCAGCATATCATGAGTGTTGTCCGGGATGGGTGATTTGAAATTGGCCTCCCGGTTCTCCCGCAATCGCTGCACCTGTGCTTTGAAGCGATCGTGTTGATAGGTCACGTTATAGCTTCGGGTCTTGCCGTTTTCGTCGAAGGTCTTCTCCGTATGGAGAGGACGATTGGTCTCGGGATTCAAAAAGGTATTGGCCCGGTCGTCGATGGGATAGAAGGAGTGGAGGACACCTCGGGAGCGGGCCACGCCGCTGATCGGCAGATAGGGGGTGCCGCCGCGGGTGCGAATGTCGCCGGTGCGCAGCACGGCGCGCATCGCCTCCGCTTCGTTGACTCGGATCGAGAAATAGAGCTCTTCGCCCACCCAGGGAAAGAGGGGCTCGTCGTCCAGAGCCGCCTCCGGTTCGTTGGCCGAGAGGCTGGTCGTGGCAGGAATCAGGAACGCAAACGCAACTGCCAGGAAGAGCAGCGGCGGGATGCGGGTTTGAAAGATGGTCATGGAGTCACCGTCGACTGTGGTTCGAACTGGGCCTGCCTCTAACTATGACGACGGGCCCAAAAATTTCTTCAAAAAACTGCGTCCGCTTCGTTCACGTGGTTGGTGGTTTTGCTCGCTTCGCTCGCGTGGTTAAGTGGTTAGTAGTTAGTAGTTCAGTGATCGCAATGAGTCGAACCATTGGAGTTCATCGCAGCGCGCCTTTAACTAACCACAGTGAGCGAAGCGAACGTAACCATCAACCACCAACCACAGCGAGCGAAGCGAGCTTGTTGGCGACGCCTGTAAAACATGATAGTTCGCAGAAATAGTAGGCCTGACGGTCGGTCACGGCAAATCTGGGGACGATGACCGGAGCGAGGCCTGTCTCATCCGTCGGATTGCCCATTCCATCGAGATATTCACGCATGGTTTTGCCCAATCGATCGCTGCCCACAGGTCATTTTACACAATTGGTCGCTCACTTACAGCAGGTGGGCGCTGCCGAGCGAAAAACCATGGTCGGCCTTTATGGAGCGCCCAGTGACGACCCTGCCGAATTGGCGGCCTATCTGGTGAGTCACCCCGACGAAGTGGTGGAGGTGGCCGGCGATCAGCTCGACAGCAGTCTGGGGTGGCGGTTTATTGGCGAGGCCGTGATGGAACACGACCTGGGCCTGTATCTGGACTGGATCCCCGGTCGAGTCAGCGACGACGTCTTTCGCCTGGGATTGGCCGTGCCCAAACAAGACGAGCAGGGTCGGATGATGGCGGTGATGCCGGCGGCCTTTGCCGTCATCTTTGCCGACCGGGTGCGTGGACAACGGGCGAGCTTGCCCGTCTTGCTGGGACGTATGGACGACGACAAGGTGCGCGCTCTGGCCAAAGAGTGGGATCTCAACGCCGATGGGTCGAAGGTAGAGGTTATCCTTCGGATCTGTGACCTCTACGCAGAAGAGAATTTTCTCGACGTTATTTTAGATAAGCTGCCCACCCCCGATTGGATCGGCGATGCCCTGATGGTCATCGAGCTGGGCGGGATGTGTTATTGGAGCCAGATCTTTGGCTACGATCTGGAGAGCACCATCGGCGGCGGCGACGACAAGGTGGTGCCCCTGATGCGTGGCGAAGATCGACGCTATCAGCAGGAGGTGGCGGAGCGCCTCGTCGAGGTGGGAGTTCTATTTCGGTTCGAGCACGAAGAACTTCCGGCTCCCATGGTGG
>SLJM01000081.1 GCA_007135085.1 Myxococcales bacterium | reverse complement strand
TTAGCACTTGATGGGATTCCCAGACACTCAGACGACGCTGGAGCAGTAATGCGACTCAACTGGATCGACACCGCCGATGACCTGGCCAACTTCTGTAAATCTATCGGAAAAAAGCCCCTGGCCGTGGACACCGAGAGTGACCACTTCCACGCCTACAACGCCCAGGTCTGCCTGATCCAACTGGCCACCGAGGAGGCGGCCGCCCTGGTCGACCCGCTGGCCCTGGAGGCCCACGAGATGGCGCCGCTTTTTGAAATCCTCGAAGATCAGGAGGTCTGCAAAGTCCTCCACGCCGCCAGAAACGATATCATCGAGATGGACCGAGACTACGGCGTCGGCCTGAACAACCTGTTCGACACCCAGATCGCAGCCCGCTTTCTCAATTACGAAAGAAATAGCCTCAACTGGATGCTCGAGGAACTCATCGGCGTCGACACAGGCGACCAATATCAACGCTATGACTGGACCACCCGCCCCCTGCCCGAGGAAGTTCAACGCTACGCCGGCGACGACGTGCGCCATCTTTTGGAGCTGCGCCAGCGCTTTACTGAAGAGCTCAAAGAGGAGGGCTGGTTTGAGGCATTCAATCAACAATGCACCTACGTCGCCGGCGCCTCCGTACATCGCTCCAAAGAATTCGACCCCGAAAAATGGCGAAAGCTACGGGGCGCCGACCGTCTCAACGGTCGCGACCGGGCCGCTCTGGCTGCCCTCTTTAAATATCGCCACCAACTCTGCGAGGAGCTCAACCAGTCGGCGGTGACCTTCTTTCCCAACGCCGCCCTCATGCGGCTGGTCAAATACAAGCCCACAGATCTCGGACAGATGGCCAACATCAAGGGCATGCCGCAGGCCCTGGTAGACGACCACGGCCAGGGCATCATCGACGTCATCGCCGCCTCCAAAGCGGACCCGATCCCACCGGAGGAGCTCCCCGACGACGAGCGAGACCGCCGGCCCCGACCCTCCGAAGCCGAGCGGGCCCGCTATAACGCCCTTCGCAAATGGCGCAATCAAAAGGCCGACCAGCTCCAGATCCCCAGCCCCTTTATCGGCACCAACGCCACCTTCGGCGAGCTGGCCGCCGCCGCCCCCGGGACCGTCGACGAGCTGCTGCGCATCGACGGTATCCTCCCCTGGCATTGCGAACTCTTCGGCGATGACCTGCTGGCGATCTGCCGCGGGTCGTAGAACTTTCGTCTCCCCGCAAGCGGGGAGCGAATCCGTGACCCCCTGTGAAATACGACGTCAGCCCCGGTGTTTTTTGACTCGTTCTTTGAGGGTCTCATCATCCCACAGGGTGGGCTCTTCGAAGCTGGCAGACTGGACGCGATCTAGCGCCATATCGATGATGCTCGGCGCCTGGTCGACGTCGGGAATCTCCTCGACGACGATCTCGAAGCGCCCAAAATCGAAGGGATCGCCAGGGGCCCGATCGGCGGGCACGATGCGCTCGCGCAGCCCCTTCTTCTCAAATTCCAGAGCCCGATGAATGCAGTGGGGGTTGTTTCCGGAGCGCCCAAAAAAGGTATGAGACGTCCAGGTGCAACCAGCCAGGCAGACGTCGGCGTAATAGCAGGTCTTGCAATAGCCCCACAGATCGTCGGCCGTGCGCCGCTGAAGGTGATTTAACTCGCCGGCGTTGGCCACGACGTCGAAGATAGCGTCGTCGCGAATATTTCCACCCGTATAGGGCGCGCTCGGCAGCGACGGACAGCCCTTGATCTTGCCGTCGGCCTCCAGGCCCAGCGTCCATTTACCGGCGCCGCAGCCGTTCCAATGGCCGCCCTTTTCCTCGCTGCGCCAGCGCAACAGACGTTCGTAGGGACTGAAATATCCCACGTTATTCGACGGCGCCAACCCCACGCCGGCCGGGTCTAATTTGGTGCGCTTGATCCAGACCAGCAGGGGAAAGAGCTCCAGCAAATCCGAGGGCTGCAGCAATAATTGAGGCCTGTCGGCAGCCCGCCCCATGGGCACCGTCATCTGAACCTGCCATCCCGCCACGCCCAGCTCGACGAGCAGATCCGCCAGGGCCGGCAACTCGGGCATGGACAGTCGATTCATCTGGGTATTGGCGGTCAGCCGCATCGGGCTGTCGCCAACCCGGCGCGCTGCCTCCACGGCGTCTCGCCAGGATCCTCTCGGTCCCCGCAACGTATCGTGGGTCTTCTCCAGGCCGTCGATGGAGATCGACACCGACGAGATGCCTGCCTCGGCGGCGGCGTCGACCCGCTCCTGGGTCAGATTCCTCGCCCCCGTTACGGTGGAGACGCTGATCCCCTTATCGACGAGCGCTCTGGCGATGATCGTCCAATCATCGCGCAGGTAGGCCTCGCCACCGATGAGGGTGGTCTCTCGAATCCCCAGATCTGCCAGTTGATCGACCACGTCGAGGCATTCCTCGGTGGTCAACTCGTCGGGACGAGCTTTCCCGGCCCGGGAGCCGCAATGGCGGCATCCCAGATCGCAGGCCAGGGTGATCTCCCAGACGCAGTAGATCGGATGGGGCGCGGCGAAGTCCGCCTCGGTCGGCGTTCGCGGTACGGCGGCCTGCTCACTCATCAATCATCCGTGCCGTCTTCTTCCTCATCTTCGCCTTCATCAGACTCGCCGTCATCAGACTCGCCATCGTTATACGGCTCTTCACCCAAATTATCGTAATCATTTGGGAAGTCGCCGTAATCGGCATAGATATTATTATATTCCTCGTAGACGTCGACCTCCACGTCCCCTTCGGCGTCGCCGCCGGCATCTTCACCGAGCTCCCATTGATTATCATTCGTGTCGGTCGGATCGGGCTCGGCGCAGGCCACGGTCAACGTCAGACCGGCGCCGGCCAGGGCGGCGGCAACCATGCCGCTTCGACTCTTCTTGAGGGTCTCCAAAACCCGGCTTCCCTGCTCCGAAGTCTGAACGGAGACCGTCAGCGACTCCTCGCAAAAGGGGCAGACCGTCTCCTCCGGTGTGGAATCAAAGCGAATATGATTCAGACAGGATGGACAGGAGGCAAAACCACTTTTGGAGACATAAATTTTCTTGGGCATTTCTTCCTCGAAAGGCAGTCATTTAGTCATTGGGGGCAGCCCCATTGTGCCAGACTTCTCATCGAGTCTCAAATTACTCATCCTCAAAGAACGCCACCAACTCTTCCCGCTGCGCCGCCGCATCCCGATAACCCATCTCCAATAACCGCCCCGTATATCCGCCGTCGAAGAGCAGATAGCTCAAAAAATCACTCTCCGCGGCCCCTTCGGCCTCCAGAGCCCGCTTGCTCATGGTTCGAAGGGGTAAACTCCCCCAGAAATCGTCCGGCTGGGCTCGAGCAAAGCGGGCCGCCAGCGCGCCCAGATCTTCGCTGGGACGTAGCAACAGTGGTCTCACAACCCGATAGCCCTGTCCCCGGTGTGCTCGCCACACCTCATTGAGGCGATCGACGAATACGTCCTCTCCGAAGGCCTCCCCGCCATACTCCAAGATCGCATTGACCCGTTCCAATACGTCCAGATCATATTCCAGCGGATCGAGCAGCAGGGCGTCCAATAATTTGCCGATCACAAACGCCTGGGTGGGATGTTCTCGATATCGGCTCAGCATCTCCGGAGGGGGAGTGACCCGCTCTTCCAGAGTGCGCCCTCGAAGGGCGACGACCAGCACCCGATCCGCCCCCAGGCGAAGGGCCGGCGAGATCGGCGTATTCTGGCGCAGACCGCCGTCGCAATACCAATATTGACCGATGCGAACGGCGGGAAATAACAGGGGAATCGCCGCGCTGGCCAGCACCTTCTCCGGCGTCAACGCCCCACGGTGGGCCACGCGGCGCACGTCGCGCGTCCAGGGAGGAAGTCCCCTGTTCGAATGGGCGAAGACCGTGGTCTGGCCGGTGATGATATTGGTCGCCGACACCGACACGGCGTCCAAAAGCCCGGACTCTAAATTTTCCCCGATCTTATGAAAGGGAATCTCGTCGCGGACAATCCGGTCGAAGAAGCCGGTCTTCAAAAACCCGCCCTCGCGATGCGGCGGCTTGCGCGGCCCTTGAAGCGCCGGCAGGGAAAACCTCTGGCCCAGTAGATTTCGCCGCAAAAACCGCCAGATCTCCCCATAGGAGAATTTGACGGCCTCGGAAAAGACCAGGCTCTTCCACAACACCTGCATCCGTTGCACGCACTTACCCGGCTGGTCGGCCGTGGCGGCGACCCAGGCGGCGTTGATCGCCCCTACGCTGGTGCCACAGACGATATCAAAGCGCGGGCGATATCCCAGATGGTCTGGCAAGGCCTCCAGGATATAACGCACCACCCCTGCTTCATAGGCCCCCCGGGCGCCACCGCCGGAGAGCACCAGAGCCCGTTTGGGAGGCTGTGCACTCACGGATCACTCATTACTTCAGTTATTTGTTTCGACCCTTTCTGCTCCCCGGGGTCACCACTTTGCCTATCCAATCGACCATCGACCATCGCCCTCGCCAGCCGCTGTTGGAAGATGAGTTCGTGATCGTTTTCGATTCCCTCCAGGACGTTATTGATATGCCCATAGGCCGCTAATAGCGCCCAGGCCAGAGCCTGCGACGAGTCCTCTCCATCGGCGTCCAGCCACTTCGCCAACCAATGATCACCGTTGATCAACAACCGATCCGGGCGCTCCCAGTCGCCGGTGCGCATAAGCTGACAGAATTCCTCGTCCAGCCGACCTGAGATCTCCTCGCCATTGCAAACCTCGACGAGGTAGCGCTTTTCACGACCCGCTCCGTAATTGGTGGTGGGGTGGAGTTCTTCGAGCCAATAGCCAAGCCTCTCGGCCAGGCCCCTTCCCTGCTGAGACCTCCCGCTCTCCCCCCGGGACGAGCGCTCTTTATCCTCTTGTCTGCCCGCGGGCCGGCTCAAATTATCGAGGGTCAAGGTGGCCTCGATCCACTGGCGGACCACGTCCGGGGCGCCATCGGAGAGCACTGCACTCGAGAACGCCAGAGCCTCCTGGCGCACCAGCGACCGCGATGCGGCGTCGCGAAATTCTCGAATCACGGACATCATGCTCACCAACAGCCCCGTTCGGGCAGCAAAGATCGGCGCATTGAGTATCTCCCTGGCCAACCTGTCGTGGATCCCGACCTTCACGGTCATATCCGATCTGGCCACCAGTTGAAGGTGTCGACCCGCAAAATACAACAATCCCTCCAGGGCCCGCTCATAAGGCCAGCCGCCTCTCACTGAGAGCTCCGGGATTCGAGCCAATAGGTGGCCCATGACGTCGCGAGCCACCTCTTCTAGATCGTCAGCCACCTCCTGATGAGCGACACCGCGGCGTAGCCGGACCTTGCCCACCACCCCGAATTGGGCGCCCAGGTCATCGCGGAGCACCACCTCTTTTTCATCGGCGCCGAAGACTACCACGGCGGCGCGCTTCGGAACGACTCGCGGAAGACCGACAACTCCCGAAAAACGATGGTCGTCGAGCTTCTGGCTCTCGAGCATCACTTCCTGTTCTTGCGCCATTTGGCCAAGTCCTTCGATCTCCTGCTGAGACAGATGATATTCCGCCGTGCCCTCCACCCCGTCGCCCAGCAGGTGGAGCACGAAGGGATTCATGGTCAACAAACAGGGATCGAGCTTATCCTCCGAAAAGACCTGCTGACTTCTGGCCTCCTCGAAGCTCAGCTCCCCGGCGCCCACGGCCCACCCGTCGAGCATCTCCACCTGGCCCCTCTTCTCGAGCATGAACCGAAGGGAGAACAAAGAGCAGGTCCGGTCGCCGGCCAGCCTGAAAAGGGGAAGATTATCGAGCTCCGAGATCAGATCGGCTGCCTCTTCGAAAGTCGGTCGGTGCAGGGCAAACCACTGCAAGTGGCGCCAGGCCTGACGGCGATCTTCTTGGTCGTCCGGGTTGGCAGCCTCGCCGCGGACCAGATCGGCGAGCTGAGAGAATAATTTCTCCATCACCTCGAGCTGGCGCTGTCGTGGCCACCGGCTCGGATCGCTGCCCTCGACGAGGAGCGGAAATTCGGGATAGTCCCGAAGTTCAATCGCCATATCCCGAACCCGAACCCCGTCGTATTCGGCCAGGACATCGCGCCTGTCGACCCGTACGTACGCCGTGGGCCCCACCAGCGAGACCAGCACGCTCTCCAGAGCTTCATCGACCACCAGAATCCGGCTTCGATCAAGCCCCTCCAGGTCGGCGTCGACGTCGGCCCGCACCGCATAGACCAGGCCCCGGCATTGAGCCATCAGCTCTTCCAGTCCCCGAACAGAAACCCCGTCGCCGTTGAGGGTGCGCAGCAGCTCGATCTCCAAGATCGACACGTCCAGATCGTGATCGACCAGCGAAAACGACAACCCCTGGCCGCCGTCATCCCTGGAGCGAATACGTTTGACCACTCGATTGGCCAGGGACGCAAAGACCAGCCGAGCCGCGTTGCTGCCGGGCTCCAGATCGGCCCGAAGAGCTGCCCGCAATGCCCGGTGGGCCGCCCCCTCCAATTGAGTCACATATTTGGCCACCACCGCCCTGGCGATATATTCGGCGACCAGCGCCTTGTCCTCGCCACGCTTTGACCACAACAGGGGAAGGGGCAACCCGCTGACTTCGACGATCAACTTCTGTCCCGGGATGACCACGTCGCTCTCCCCGGACCAGACCACCCGCCGGGCAGTGCGCACCTCCAGATTTTCCGTCGCCGCCCCTCCCTGATTGACCGGCGTATAGACCGTCGCCAGCACCGCTTCTCCGTGGCGGCCGTCGAGCTCCTCCTTTAACTCCACCAGCGAATTACCGAGATCGCCGGACCTGCCCAATAGCCACAGCGCTCCCCTCAACCCGCTGATCATCTCTCGATCCAGAAGTTCGTCTTCGTCGACTCTGGCGAAGAGTTCGGGCAACCCCGACGAGTTCTCCCAGGGTTTGAGAGCGCTCTCTTTCGAATTTTTATGAACCGAGGACACTCGCTGGGTAACGTATTGGCCCACCTCGACCAGGGACATCCCCCCCAGGTCCACCGGGGAGACCAACCAGGGACGAGGTGGCATCTCGACGGGATCGCTGGTGTAGAAGTGGAGCTCTCTGCCCGAGCTCAGGTCGGGAAAATGGAGATTCACGTCCCTGCCGGCCAACCCCTTTAGCGCCCCTCGATCTTTGGCGGCCACGGCCACCACCGGAGCGTCCAGCGATGCGCCGATCTGGCGGGCCCGCTCGAAATACTCCTCGTTATTGAAGATCCGCGGCGCCACGGCCACCACCGTCGGCGAGGTGCGCAACAGCTCTATCAGCTGGGGCGTCTCCAACCGAATATTGGCCATGGTCCGCACGTCATAACCGGTCGACAGATCGTCACCGTCGTCACCGCGCAACAGGCGCTCCACGTGGGGCAGGAGGCGGAGCCACATCTCGTGGAGCCGCTCGTCTTCGACGATCGAGCTGTGATCCGCCGTCTTTCTCAATCCGTCAAAGGCAATCACTCCACCGACGTTCTCGATCCTGCGCGCCCCGAAATTGTGGCGCATCGACTCGATCCAAACCCCGTGGGTCAACAACCGAAACACCGCCCCCGAGCGACGCCGGGCGATCCCGATCGCCCCGTAGAAATCGCCCTCGTCAAAGCTCAACGTACGGGTAAAGCCAAAGAGCGACTTCGGCGTGCGCTGGCGCGAATAGCCGAAGACCGGCTCATGGTTAAACAGAATCGGCACCGGCGCCGTCAGACAGCGCTCCTCGACAACGCGAAACTCCCTGGGCTTACCGTCGCGCAGGGTCTTGCGATTGCCCCGAAGCCCGGTGGCCCTCAGATAGGTTCCGTTGAGCGCCTGCTCGGGGCGGCCGATCTCCACCGTGTCGTCGCCGCAGATCTCGACCCGGTGCGTGCCCCGCTGGGTGCCGTCGCCGGTTTCGATGATGATCTCCTCGGGACGAAACAACATCAGGGCGTTGACCCCCAGCGCCAACTGACGCAGCGGGCCGTGCTCCACGTCGTCGCGAGAGGCGAAGAGAAAATCAAAGAGCTGGGCCAATTCCTGCTGACGGAAATTACCGCCCACATAGGACAGGGCCACCGAGCGCTTATCGCATTGAATATCGATATAGGTCGCCCCGTTGCTCACCGCCGATTGGATGAGCTCCAGGATATAGAAATGGGGATCGACCAGGGCAAATTGGCGCAACTTCTGGATCGCCCGGCCCCGGGCCACCGTAAAGGTCTTGCGCTCCTGGAATTGTCCGGGCTGGCGGCTGCGCGCGATGACTTCGTCGATGGAAGACATGGATCCTCTCCGATTCTAGCGGCTCTTATCAGCCCTGAAATTCTCGTTTCTTGTCTAACAGCGCCCCATCCAACATGGGCCGATTGGCCTCGAGCTTATAATCCTGGCTCAGCGACAGACCGCGGGCCAATAGATAGGCTCCCATCGACGGGTTCTGGCGATAGGTCTTGAGGACCACGTCGAAGTGGGGATGATTGCGATTGACCGCCGCCTCGAAGCGCCGGCTCGTCGACGTGATGTCTTCGGCGGGCCGGGCCATCAGAGGAGCGAGCCTGCGGGCCACCACGAATAGCGGTGCCTCACCCTGGGCGGAGTTGATCGTCCCCGACGCCAGTCGGCGCACCTTCGTGCCCCCTTTCGATAGGAGATCCTCGCCGGCACCCAATAGATCTCCCAGCTCCTGATCGACCTCCTTGTCGAGCTCGATGGGATAATAGACCTCCCCGGGCGCCACCAGGGCCCGGCTAATGCGCTGCTCCCCCGCGCTACCTTCGCGGCGAACCCACTCCCCGACCTGGCTGACGGCGCTCCACAACCAGCCCCGGGGCGTCCGCGCCGCCAACCGGCGAAGGGAGGGGATCAACACCTGGACCGC
>SLJM01000380.1 GCA_007135085.1 Myxococcales bacterium | reverse complement strand
GGCGGTTGCTTACAACATCGTGGGGCCGATGGTCTCCGACTATCGCCAATATTCGTGGACAACCCAAGTTCGGCTTTGTAGGATTGCGCTTAGAAGTTTCCCCGATACCGAAGGAGGGAGTGTCCATGCCGGACTCAGAGTTGCCACAGTCGTCGCAGGGGACGCCCATCTGGAGTGTCTTCGTGGCCGGGATATTGAGCTTTTTTGTCTCTGGGCTCGGTCAGTTCTACAACGGTCAGCCGGCAAAGGGCCTGGCCTTCTTTTTCGGATCCTTGCTTCTGTGGTTTGTATTTCTCGGGTGGGTGGTCGCCACCTGGGCGGCTATCGATGCCGTCGTGGTGCGTTGGGGGAAGGGACATGGGGAGTGGGAAAGTAAATGAACACTGCGAGAAAGTGAGTAATGGCGTCAATTTCGAACCTGGCGAGAGATTTTCATGAAGTGCTTTTCGAAGGGCCTATTTGTCCTGATCTGCTTAGCAATGCTGTTCTTGGTGGGGTGTCAGACAGTCTTTATTGGTGATTCGCATATCCCGGGGGGCGTGCAGGGATGTGAAGCCAAATGCGGTGAGCAGGGGCTCGAATTAGCGGGAATGGTCATGCTCGGCGAATATACCGATGGATGTATCTGTGCGGTCCCCGGGTATGAACAGCAGGCCATGGACGCGGCCGGTGCCGTCACGGGTGGTGCTGTGGGCGTGATAATGCAGATGCGCGAGCAGCAACAACAGCAGTCACATCAACAGCCGCATCACCACGTCCACAAATGAAGCGCGTCGGCGATGTTTCGTCAGCAGGCAGCTATGATGGGGAAGTTATTTCTCAGATCTCGGATATGAAGTACGTTGTTGTCGAGATGTCGCACGGGGCTGGGCGATTTGTTTGAGAATAAGGTCTGTGATTATGGCGAAGAAGCGAAGACGGAGGAGTTCGGCTCTTTGTGTCTGTGGTTCCGGTGAGAGCTACGCAAAGTGCTGTGGGCCCTATCACCGCGGGGAGGCCATTCCCGAGACGGCCCGGGAGTTGATGCGCTCACGCTATTCGGCCTACGCCCGGGGGTTGGTGGACTATATCGTGGAGACCACCGACCCCGAGGGCGATGCCTGGCAGGAGCCGGTCGTGCAGTGGCGAGAGGAGATCGCTGAATTCGGGCGAAATATGGTGTTTTTGGGGGTTGAGATAGTGGGTGGCGAGTCCGACGGCGACAGGGCGACCGTGACCTTCCTGGCGAAATTGGAACGCCGGGGAAGGGACGTGTCGTTTGAGGAGAAGAGCCAATTTGTACGTCGAGATGGGCGGTGGTTGTATTCCTGCGGCGAGCCCCTGAGGTAGATAAAAGGAGGGGGCCCGTAAGTAATCACCTTGCATCGGGTCAGGGCTGCCACGTAAACTCTGCGTCGAATCTCGAATCGTCGACGGAGAGAGCTACGTGTTTGGGACATGGTTTTTGGTGGCATGTGGGGTGGGGTTTATGTCGGCCCTCTTTTTATATGAGGCCGACGTCGCCTGGCTGGAGCAGGGTTTTGCCTTCGGCCTGATGGGGACCATGGGCCTGTGGGGGTGGTGGAAGAGCCGGACCTTCCAGCTTCACCACCTTTATCTTCGCAATAATCCCGGGGTCGGCCTGGTGCGCCTGGCCTTCTGGATTGCCATGGCCTGGTGCGTGTTCACCCTCTTCGTCTTCGGCTCGGAGAAGATCTTCGGGTTCTGGTATATCTTCTATCTGACCCTGGGGTGGGGGGCGATTATGGTCTTCGGTCTGGGAGGGGCCGAGCTCTTTAAGCTGCGCCTGCGCGTCGACGTCTACGAGCGCAGGAATTTTGCGGCGGCCATGTTCATCGCCTCCTTCATGTTGGCCACGGGGATGATCTGGGGTGGCAGCATGTGGGGCGAATCGGAGGCGGAGTCCCTGGAGTACGGGGCGTTCTTCGAGATCCTCCCCAGCTATGACGACGGGTGGTGGATTATCCCCCTCTTCTTCATCATGGGGTGGATCATCCTATTTTTGACGATGAAGCTGTGGTTTTTCCGGGAGAAGACTATCAGCGGTGAGGTGATTCGCAGCGATCGAAAGATCGCCGACGCCCGAGCGGCGTCGCTCTATTGCCTGGGCTGCGCCATCCCCATCACCGACGCCGTGGCCGGCGATTATTACGGGCTCGGCGACAGCATCATCGGCTTCTCGGTCATCGCGCTTCCCGTGCTGGCCCACGAGGTCTTGAGGCCGGCGTCGGCGGAGGTGGAGCGAGACGCCCAGGAGCCCTGGCTCTATGTGGCCTTTGGCTTCGCGGCGATGATCCTGTCTCCGATCCTGTCTACGATACTCGGGTTTCGTTGATGAAGACCATGGCCTGGCCCATGGAGCCAGAAGAAATTATGTGGGCCCTGCGGGCCATCCAGTTCAAGCATTATAAGTGGGATATCTTCCATCGAGGCGACACCAGCATCTTGCCCGAGGCGCTCGTATTGTCTGCCGAGGAGCACCAGTTTTTGACTCAGACCGCCGAGGCTGTGTGGGCCGCTCTTCGCGAAGTCGAAGATGTGGTGCGCCGCGACGAGGCATTGCTCGAGGCTGTGGCCGTACCCGAACACCTTCGGCAGGCCGTGATCGCTCAACGCGACGAGAACCCCAGGGTCACCCGCTGTGATTTTCACCTCACCGAGCAGGGCAGGTGGGTCATCTCCGAGTTCAACGACGACGTGCCCAGTGGGTTCGGCGAGTGCACGGGCCTGGCGCAGGTGCTCACAGACGACTGGTCGGAGAGATTTCCGGGCCTGACCTTCAAAGGAGATCTGCGAGGAGCTGTGGTAGAAGTACTCTCTGATTGGCCCACGATAGGACTCGTGCACGCCACGGGCTATTCGGAAGACCTCCAACATGTGGCGCTGGTCAAAGAGTGGCTCGAAGAGGCGGGGCATTCCACGGTGCTCGGCTCGCCGGCCAATTTCCGGGTCGACGGCGACCAGGCCTTGGTCTTCGACACTCCCGTAGACGCCATCTTTCGCTATTATCCGGGCGAATGGCTCGGCGAGTTGCCCAATGTCGAAGAATGGTGCAAAGCGGCGCCTTTTTTGCCGATCATGAACCCATTGAGCGCCCTCGCATCTCAGAGCAAGCGCTTTTACGCCTGTTGGAACGAGCACGATATCGAATTATCCGAGCAGGCCCGCGATTTATTCGAAGAATATTTGCCGCCCTCGGTCTATCTCTCCAGCTTGAATCGCGAAGAGGTGTTGAAGAACCCGAAGCGCTGGGTGCTCAAGGGAGCATTCGGCCGGATGGGAAAGACCGTTCGCATCGGACCGCTGATGCCCAAAGACAAGTGGGAGAAGGCGGTGCAGGAAGCCTTTGAAGCACCTCATATCGTGGTGGCGCAGAAGCGCTTTGACACCGCGGCCCTTTGGACTGCCAAAGGAATGGGGTATGCCACGGTGGGTGTGTATCTCGTCGATGGCCGTTTTGCAGGTTATTTTAGTCGCATCGATAAAGGTCCCCTCATACATTACGACTCCTGGCATGTCCCAACGTTGGTTGAAATTTCTTAAAAAATTCGGTGTCTCCGGCAGGACGTTGAAGTCTCCGCTGGAGGGCAGTTATATGGAGCAAGCCCTGAATAACCCCAAGATGCTTGGGCGTTATGACGCGCTCTTCTACCTCTACGGCCCTCTGGAGGGGAGTTTGTGGGAGCCCTATCAATGTCCGACTCTCTTTGCGAGCATCGACAAGCTCAGCCTGACGCCCAGAGAGGTGGAGCTGTCCGAGGGCTTTCATCAGGCGCCGCGAGAGGAGGCCTGGCAGTGGGTGAGGCCCGATACGCTGGTACTTCTGGACCTGCCCGACGGAGCGACCATCGAGGTGGGATCCATTTTGATGAGGCAAGGAGCGCAGTTTATCTCCACCTTCGACCATTGGCCGATGTCGCAGTCCAATGTCTCGGCCCGGCCGGTCATCGATTCGATAGAGCTGATCAACAAGATGTATACTCTGGCGCCGAAGGTGCGCCAGTTGAGGCAGACTCTATCGCCGGACGCGGCGCCGATCTGGTTATGCGATAGCCGGCGATTGGGCACGAGCGGCCGGTCGCCGTCGCCTGGCACATTCGATAACCGATATTATATCGATGACTCGATTCTGCCCGGAGTAAAGACCCTCAAAAAGGGCGGCATCCGGCGCATCGTTCATTTTAATGAGAAGCTCAGCAGCGAGCCCCTTCCCGATCTGGTGCCCTTTATCCTGGACGCCCATAATGCGGGGATCGCCCTGGAGAAGGTCTCCCTCGACGAGGAGAGCACCTGGGTGCGGCCCCAGATCATGAAGCCTCCCTTTAAGCGGCGGCTGCCGATCCGCGGCTTTCGGCGCAGCGATATGGGGGGATTCGGACAGATGGTCCCCGTGCCCTCCGAGGGCTCCTACGGCTCCGGGGGCGGCGGGGGCTGAGGGGTTTGCCCTCGCTTATTCGCCGAGCAGATAGGCCCAGATAAGGGGGGCCACGATGGAGGCGTCGGATTGGATCATGAACTTCGGGGTCTCTTTGGTGAGCTTGCCCCAGGTGATCTTCTCGTTGGGCACGGCGCCGGAGTAGCCGCCGTAGCTGGTGACCGCATCGGAGATCTGGCAGAAATAGCCCCAGAACGGGGTGTCCTCCATCTTCAGATCTTTGAGCAGAAGGGGGACCACGCAGATCGCGAAATCACCGGCGATGCCGCCGCCGAGCTGAAAGAAGCCGATGCCCGGCTCGGGATCGCAATTTTCCAGATACCATCGCACCAGGCGCTGCAACTGCTCCGTACCAGTCTCGACACAATGATGGTGTGGGATTTCGCCCTTCATCACCGAGGCGGTGAAGCTATTTCCCGTGGTGCTGTCCTCCCAGCCCGGCGTCCAGATGGGGATGTCCATCTCGTCGGCGGCCAGCAGCCAGCTATGCTCGGGCTTTTTGAATTTGGGCTTTAGCTCGTTGTCTCGCAGGGTGTCGAGGAGAAAGGCCGCCGGGGTGTCGCTGCGGCCGCTGTCGCAGGCCGCCTTCCAGCGATAGACCAGGTGCCCCTCGATCTCGATCATGATGTCGTCGGGGATAGCCGTGTCGGTGACCCGGTTCATATTGCGGTCGTAGAGGGCCTGTTCATCATCGGCGCTGAGAGCTCGCCAGTTGGGCAGTGGCTCGTAGGTGTCCTGGCCGATGAGGTGATAGGCGTCTTCCTCGAGGTTGGCCCCGGTGCAGGAGATGGCGTGGACCAACCCCTGGCGGATGGCCGGGGCCAGGACTTTGCCGATGCCGGCGGTGCTCATCGCTCCGGCGAGGCTGACCATCATTTTGCCGCCGGCCTGGATATGAGCCTCATAGGCTTCGGCGGCGGCCTTGAGTTCTCGGGCGTTGAAGTGATGGAAATGGTCGTCGATGAAGTCTCGAATGGTGGTCATCGTCTTTGTCTTGGGGTGGAGGGCACAGGCTTTGAGTCGAGGGAATTGGTCAGCGGCCCAATTTGAGAGCCACCTCGCGAACCACCTTGGCGGCGAGAACAGCGGAACAGCCCGTGGGATCGAGGTTGGGGGCCAATTCGACGACGTCGGCGGCGACGAGGCGCCGCGTGGGAATCGTCGCCAGCAGTGCTGCGAAGGTCTGCCAGTCGATGCCGCCGGGCTCGGGAGTGCCCGTGCCGGGCATATAGGCCGGATCGAAGACGTCGAGGTCCACCGTCAGGTAGATGGGGCCCCTTGTATTCTGGAGGCGCTCTTCGAGCAACGCTGGTGAGGGGGCGACGAGGCGCCCCGATTGGTGAAGCTCCTCAAATTCTTCCCTCGTGCCGGATCGGATGCCCACCTGAAGGACATTCTCCGAGGGGAGAACGTCGAGGGCCCGGCGGATGGCGCAGGCGTGGTTATTGGGATCGCCCAGATAGTCGACTCGCAGGTCGGCGTGGGCATCGAATTGGACGAGCACGAGCTCGCTATAGATCTCGGCCAGGCCGTGGATCGCACCGATCGATACGGAATGCTCCCCGCCCAGAAGAAGGGGCTTTGCGTCGGCGGCCAGGATGTCTCGCGTGGCCCAGAGGATGGCGTCGACCACCGGCTTTGGAGCGCCTGTGGGCAATTCTAGATTGCCAAGGTCGACGAGTTCGATGTCCTCTGTGGTGTCGGCCTTCTGATCGGGCGAATAGGTCTCCAGGCCCAGGCTGGCCGCGCGCAGGGCGTCCGGGCCGAAGCGGGCCCCCGGGCGAAAGGAGGTGGTGCCGTCGTAGCAGGCGCCGAAGAGGGCCACCGCGCCGGGGCGAAGCGTTGGGGACGCCTCGGCGTAGCGCGGTCCATGGGTGTCGTAGATAATATCTGTCATGGTGTTTTGGGGCCTGCTTCGTTCCAGAGGACCACGCCGGCGAAGGTGGCGCCGTGGTCTTCGACCTGGTGTTCGATTCCGATCGAGAGGATGTCGGCGATGGGGCGTTTGCGGTGGCTCATGCCCTGAACGGCCATCTCTCGGACCTGGGCGATGACCTCTTCCCGTGAGCCCGGACCGTGGTGTTCCATAATAAGGCCCGGCAACGAGGGGTCTTCAGGGATACCGATCGCCACCGCCGAGGCGATGAGCTGCCCCGGGGTGGAGGAGCTCATCTTTGCATAGGCCACCGGCACCAACGCTCCGCCGGGTAAGGTGAAAGGCGCAACCCGCTGGCAGTTCGGCGGAAGAATGGAGCTCATTCGCACCAGATTGGTATCTCCTACGCCAGCGGACAACAGGGCCTGATCGAAGGCGTTTAGCGGCGAAAACCCCTCGGCGTGGCCGGCGCATAGAAAATAATGAGTGGGAACTTCGTAAAGCAACGCAAATGACTCCAAACGGCGATTGTTGAACGGGCCTCTCTGGGATCGCCAGTTATCACGGGAGCGCGCGGTGCTGCAACATCGGGTGGTCCCTTCGCACAGCCTGTGATGTGTCGACGTTTAAAGGTCCATGGCACTGACCACCACTCCTGCCTACGGAGGCTCGTTATGGCGCGCTCTGATTATCCCACGGCTCAACCGTTTTTACCGGACGACAAAAACCTGGACACGCTGGCCACGGCCGCCGAGGGCTGTCAGGGGTGTCCGCTCTACCAGGATGCCACTCAGGTGGTCTTCGGTAGCGGACCGCCCGATGCAGAGATCATGCTCGTTGGCGAGCAACCTGGAGCCCAGGAAGATCAGATCGGCGAACCCTTCGTGGGGCCAGCGGGCAGGTTGCTCGACCAGGCCCTCAAAGAGGGGGGGCTAAACCGGGATGAGTTATATATCACCAATGCGGTCAAACATTTTAAATTCGAGGTCTCCGACGGACGGCGAAGCGGAATCAAGCCCTCCGTGGGAGAGATAAAGGCCTGCCATCCCTGGCTGGAGTCAGAGATCGAACAGGTTCAGCCAGAAATCGTGGTGGCCATGGGGGCGGTGGCTGCACGGAGTCTCACGGGCAAGCCGCTTGCGATTGGCGAGGTGCTCGGCTCCTGGCTGCAGACCAGCGAAGGGCGGTCTTTGATCGTGACCTATCATCCTTCGGCGGTGCTTCGCTCGCCGGCAGAGGTCGACCAGGACCGAATTTTCGAGGCCCTGGTGCGCGATCTCGATCGCGCCCGAGAGGCGGTCCTCTCAGCTCGCGGCGGACGACGACCCCAGGCCTGAGCAAAAAAAACCGGGTCCCTCAGTGGGGGCCATGGGGGCCCGGCGACGGGGGGGGCAGGGTGGCCACCGTGGGCTGCTCGGGATGAGTGGGCAAAAGGACCGTAAAGTGAGATCCCTTGCCCTCTTTGCTGTCGACCCGGATATGGCCGCCGTGCATCTCGGCAAACCGCTTGGCCACGGCCAGGCCCAGGCCGATGCCACGCTTGTTAAACCCAAACTCCCCGGAAGAGTGGTGGCCGCTATTAAAGGTGCTAAAGAAGGCGTCGAAGATCTGGGAGACATCTTCATCGGCAATGCCCACGCCAAAATCACGGACTGTGATCGCCAGGTGATCCTCGCTGTCGTGTCCGATCTCGAGGGCGATGGACTGGTCGTCGTATGAGAATTTGATGGCGTTCATCAACAGGTTCAAGCACAGGTCGTTGAGCTTGTCCTCGTCGGCCATGATGCGATCGACGCCGTCTTCGATCTGAATCGTCAGCGATTGGTTTCGCTTTTTGAGAAAGGGTTCGATCTGCTCGTGGAGAGAGTCCACGAATTTGTCGACCGGGATCCACTCCAGGTCCAAAGTGGCCGCCGGTCCGTCGGCGTCGAGGACCTTGAAGATGCGGTTGGAGATATTCTTGAGTCGCACTGCACTGGAGTCGACCCCGGCCAGGGCTTTGGCGGCCACGTTGGAGAGCTCATCGCCCAGCTCTTTGCGCAACAAATAGGTATAGCCGAAGACGATGGCGATCGGCGTATTGAGTTCGTGGCTGACCACTTCCATGAAGACGCTGCGCACGCGGTCGAGAATCTTGAGCTCTTCGTTGGCCGTGCTGAGAAGGGTGTTTTGCTCTTCCAATTGCTCGTTGGCCGTGCGGAGCTGATCGAGCAATTTGTCTCGCTCCCTTTGAGAGCGATAAAATTCGAAGGCCTGGGCCACGAATAGACGAAGCTCCACGGGCTTCCAGGGCTTGCTGATATAGCGGTAGACGTGGCCTTCGTTGATGGCGTCGATGACATCGCTGATATTTGAATAGCCCGTAAAAAGGACGCGCACGATGTGGGGATGGCTGCGTCGGAGCTCGGCCAGAAATTCGATGCCTGACATGCGGGGCATGCGCTGGTCGGTCATCACCACTTCGACTTCAAAGCTGTCGATCAGTTCCCGGGCCTCCTCGACGGAGCGAGCGGTGAGAACGTCATATTCTTTGCGAAAGAGGCGGGCGATGGCGTCGAGGATGTCGGGCTCATCATCGACGACCAGAAATGTTCCCCGCCGGTTTTTGCTTTCCAACTCGTTCATACCAATCAGGGGAGCACGGCGATAGAGGCGACGAAATGGCCTGTTCAGGATGCTTGAAAGGCAGATCCTATCAGGTCGAAACGAATGCACTGTAATTTAGCGAGAACCAAGTGTGCGCAGCCTAACAAAAACGGCTGTGGCGTGGAAGCGCGATTAAGGGATTCCCAATCAAAAGTTGGTCTAATGACCAGCCTTGGCATTCGATTGCCCCCGGCCCAGGTCATCAAGGGGGCCCGGTAGAAATATCCACACGACGAAGGTAAAACGATACAGTCGACCAGGTTATTTCGAATCATTGGAGGCTTCGAAGAGAGGAAGCCCTTCCAGATCTTCCTCTCTGGAGGGCGGTTCATCTTCGAGGAGGGCGAGAAATTGAGATTCGCCGATGATCTGAATATTGGAACCGTCGTCGTTATAACGTTCTGCCTTGGAGAGTTTATTGGTGCGCCAGCCCTCCTTGAAGCGCTCCAGATCGGCGTCGCCGATGACCAGATAGTCCAGGTCGCGGATGACCGAGGAGGGACAACGGCCGCCTCGTTTTTGGACCTCCTCTTTGGCCTTTCCGCGGGTCATGGACTCCATCTTTCCCGTAAATAACACGGCCTTGTCCTGAAGGGGGGAGTCGGCAATCTCCGGGACCTCGTCGCCGGGGTCGGGAAATTCGACCTCCACATGGTCCAGCAGGGCGTCGATGAGCTCCGACTTTTCATTGAGCCCTTCGGTCACGGTCTCGGCGATGACCTCACCGATGGTATGGAGTTCGACCAATTCATCGGCGCTGAGTTGGCGGATGGTCTCCAGCGAGGGGTAGGTGTCGACGAGGAGCTTCGAGACGTGATGGCTCAATTCGTCGATGCCGAGAGCTCGCAAAAAGGAGTCGGCCGACACGGTGCGGGCGCGGTCAATACGGCGGATTTGCTTTTCGGCCAGCTTTCGGCCCACCCGCTCGAGAGGGACCATATCCTCGACGGTGAGGGTGAAGAAATCGGGTGGGGAGGTGACGATTTCTTGTTCGTAGAGTTGCTCCAGCAATTTCGGCCCAAAGCCCTTGATCTCCATCTCGGAGACGAAGTGGCGAAGCTGCCCAAGGCGGGCGCTGCTGCAGTCCTGGAGGTGGTCGGCGACGAGGACGTCGTTATCTCGGCGTGTGGGGGCACCGCAATCGGGGCAGGCTTCGGGGATTTCGATCGGTTCGTCGCCGTGCTCCAGCACTTGTTCGAGGTTTGGGATCACCCCGCCGCGGCGCATCATCAAGACTTTGGCGTCTTTGGTCAGGCCCCGATCACCGCCCAGATGCTCCATGATAGCCAGGTTGTGCAGGCTCACCCGCGTGACCGTGGCCCCGGAGAGGACGACGGGATCGACGATGCCCACGGGATTGATGGCGCCCGTTCGCGACACGCTCCAGATGACATCTCGAAGGATTGATTCTCCGGCGTCGCCCTGAAATTTGTAGGCCAGGGCATAGCGGGGGTGGTGGGCGGTATGGCCCATGCGTTGTTGTTCGTCGATTCGATTGGCCTTAAAGACCACGCCGTCCGTTTCGAAGCGGAGTTCGGCCCGACGAGATGCGATCTGATCGTAATATTGCTGGCCGTCGTCGCGACTGACGATCTCGAATTGGGGCACGTCGAAGCCCAGCTCTTCGAGGCGGGCCAACTTCTCCTCTTCGGTCCCGCAGGTGGGCCCCAGGAGATCGAAGGCAAAGAAGCGAATTCCGTATTTTGCCGTCTGTTTGGGATCTTTTTGCTTTAGCGCCCCGGCGGTGAGGTTTCGGGGGTTGGCATATTCGTGTTTGAATTTCTCCTGAAAGACAGCCACAGGCATGACCGCTTCGCCGCGCACTTCGATATCGGTGGCCTCCACGCGGCTGGGGATATTTTCCACGTGGCGGGCCTGCTCGGTCATGACCTCACCGATCTGACCGGTGCCGCGGGTGGCGGCCACGGAGAGGCGGCCCTGGCCGTCGTAACGAAGGGCGGCGGCCACGCCGTCGATCTTGGGAGTGGCGACGGCATCACCCTCAAATTTGTCGTACCACTTATGGAGGGTTTCCTCGTCGTAGCATTTGCCCAGCGAGAGCATGGGCGGGGCGTGCTCCAGTTTTTCCGTCTCCTCGTCGAAGACGTCGACGTCGGCCCCGGCAGGGCCGATGGCCTCGAGAGCCTCGCTTTCGGGAGCTCGATCCTTGAGGGTCTCCACGAGCTGATCGAAATCGGGGTCGCTGATCTCGGGATCATTGTCGATCCAATATTTTTTATTGTGGTATCGGACCGCTTCTTCGAGCTCTTCGACGCTCAGGTCACTCCAATCGGTCACTGTCGGGTCGGACATCGATACCTCGCTGAACAATTTACGTGGCGACGAAAGGGTTTCCGTTATGCACAGAGAGGGCAGAGCGCTCAAGTGGAGAAAAGCCTCAAATTCCGAAAAGCTGGCTCTACCTAAATTGATCCCGAGCAGTAGAACGTGTTAGTTTCGTCGGGAATCAATCGAACCCGACGAGGCGAGTCTGCCATGGTGCAGCATGTGACAAAAATTGGGGTACTCCTCGCCATAATCTGCAGTCTGTTCATTGCAGTGACTTTTTCCGGCTGCACGGTCTCCGATTTTGCGGAGTGCAAGACCGATGACGACTGTGCCGGCGGGGAGCGATGTGTGGCCGGCGGTGGTGTCTTCGTGCGCGATGGAGTCTGCGTGGCAGACGGGCTCGATGCCGATGTCGGGATCGATGCAGGACCCGACGCCGACACGGGGCCACAATGCAGTGAGGACGAAGAAATCTGTGACGGTCAATGCGTCGATACCTCCACCGACGCCGACCATTGCGGTGGATGCGGACAGGAATGCCCGGCGCCAGAAAATGCGGTGCCGATCTGCAGTGATAGTGAGTGCGGATTTGAGTGCGCTGCCGACTTCGACTTCTGTAGCGGAGCCTGCGTCGACCTTCAGATCGACTCCAATCATTGTGGAGTCTGTGGCAATGGTTGTCCCGAAGGGGAAATTTGCCAGGGCGGTAGCTGTGAGGAGTTGGAATGCGACGGTGAAGAGCTGGTCTGCGGCTCGGAATGTGTGGACGTGAATATTGATCCCGACCATTGCGGCGACTGCGGCATCGTCTGCACCACCGAGATCGATGGGGCCCAGCCAATTTGTGAGGACGGCAATTGCGCCGACCAATGCATCGACGAAGAAGAGACCCTATGCCCGGCCGACGGGGTCTGTGCCGATCTGAGCACGGACCGCAATCATTGCGGCAGTTGTGGACAGGCCTGCGGAGCCAACGAAATCTGCGAGGAAGAGCAATGTGTCTGCGCCGAGGGATACGAATTATGTGACGGTGTGTGCGTCAATACCCAGACCAACCACGACTATTGCGGAGATTGCGAAACTTCATGCGGCGATGTCGAGGTCTGTTCCAGCGGGGTTTGTTCCGATTCCTGTCCAAGCGGCGAGGAGGCATGCAGCGGCGGCTGTCATGATTTGGATACCAGCCTGGAGCATTGCCAGAGCTGCGATAATACCTGTGCCGACGACGTCGACGGCGCAGCGCCGATCTGCACCGACGAGGGCTGCGATTACGAGTGCAATGATTCCGGATATTCGCTGTGCGAGGCACAGGGACTGTGCGCCAACCTGACCAATGACGATGATCATTGCGGGGAATGCGGCAATCAGTGCACCACCGCCATCAGCGGCGCCGCCGTGTCATGTATCCAGAGTGACTGCGTCGAGCAATGTACGGATCCCAACCTGACCTTATGCCCCGATCAGGGAGTCTGCGCCGATCTGGTGGGAGATCCCTATAATTGCGGAGAGTGCGGCAACGAGTGCACCACCGACGTCGAGGGAGCATACCCGGCCTGCGTCATCGAGAGTTGTGGCGAATTTTGTAATGACCCGAACGCCGAGTTGTGCTCCGACGAGGGAGTATGTGCGGTGCTCGACAGTGACCCCGAGCATTGCGGGGCCTGCGGCAATGGCTGTGGGGCGGATGAGAGCTGCGTCGGCGGCAATTGTGTCGACGAAGTGGGGTGCGCACCAGGGTCGGCGCCTTTTGGTGGCGGCGACGGCAGCGCCGGCGACCCCTGGCGGATCTGCTCGCCGGCCCAATTCAACGAGATTGGCAACGGCAACGGTCATCTCTCCGACCATTTTATCGTCATGGACGATATCGACCTCACGGGCATAGCTCTGAATTTGATCGGTGATTCGAGCAATCGCTTCGAGGGCGTTTTCGATGGCGGTGGACATAGTATTTCGAATATGACCATCAACGCTGCGACAGGGAACTATATTGGGTTATTTGCCTGGATTGGTAGCAATGGGGAGGTCAAGGAGTTGTCTCTGGAAGATGTGGATGTCACCGGATCGGAGAGGACCGGGGCGGTAGCGGGACGAAACTTCGGGCTGATTTCCTCGGTGACCGTCTCAGGTGACGTAGAATCCAACAACTGGCGCGTCGGTGGCGTGGTGGGGGAAAATAACGGTGTCTTAGAGGAGGTGGCATTTGTGTCGGGCTCCGTGGAGTCGACAGCGAGTATGGTAGGGGGAGTGGCCGGGCGTTCGAGTGGTACGATCATCAACTCCTATTCCGAGTCGGCGCTTGTCACAGGCGATGAGCGGATCGGTGGACTGGTGGGACATAATGTGGACGAGATAAAAGATTCCTGGTCGTCGGCCACCGTGTCTGGAAATAACGCCCTCGGTGGACTTGTCGGTTATGACGCCGGGGGAGCAGTCACGGAGTCCCATGCGACGGGGGATGTGAGCGGATCGAATGCCGTGGGCGGGCTTATCGGAGTATCCGAGGGCACAATTGCCCTCAGTTGGGCCAGCGGCAATGCCACGGCGACAGATCTCTTCGCCGCCGGTTTGGTCGCCGATAACCACGGGACAGTCACAGAATGCTATGCAACGGGTTCGTCAACGGCACTGGTCGTTGCCGCTGGGCTGGTGGGTTCGAATGAAGGCACTATCGAGCGCTCTTATTCAACGGGCAGCGCCACAGCCACCGACCAAACTGCAGGAGGGGTCGCAGGGCAGAATACGGGTCAGATAACCGATTCCTATTCATCCTCGGACGTTGAGTCGACATTCATCGTCGGTGGGCTGACCGGGCTGAACGGAGGGAGCATCACCAACAGCCATGCTTATGGTGACGTGAATTCTATCGACGGCGCCGGCGAGGGGGGCCTGGTGGGCGGCCATATCACCGATACTAATCCGGTAGCGAATTCCTCGTTTTGGGATTCCGATACCACCGGACAGAGCACCAGTGCCGGTGGCTCACCGCTGACGACTCCACAATTCGGTACTCAGGGCAACTTCTCAGGCTGGGATTTTACGAGTGTCTGGGAGATGGGAACTGCCGATGGTGGCGCGACACGCCCGGTCTTGCAGTGGCAATAAGACACATGTCGTGCGTGGGGTGTGGTTTGGCATCGGTTCTACGGGTATGATAAAGGTGGAGTCCCGTTGGAACCAGAATCTGTTCGAGAAGTGTTGCCGCCTGCTCGGCCACGGAACGCGCAATTATGATTGATCAGAAAAAAAAGCCGACCATCGCCCGCCTTCCCCACCCGGGGGACGTGATCGATGGTCGTTATCGGCTCGGTGAGGCCCTTGCCAGCGGGGGCATGGGCATCATCATGAAAGCCGAGCAAATTCGCACCGGGCGAGAGGTGGCCATCAAGCTGCTCCATCCCCATATTGCGTCACAGAGTAATTTTGCGGCTCGGTTCAAGCGTGAGGCCAACGTGGCCACCCTCTTCGACCACCGGGCCATCGTTCGCGTCTACGATGTCGGCGAGACCAATGCGGGGGTGCTCTACCTGGTGATGGAGCTACTTCAGGGGGTGGAGCTGAAGGAGATCATCGCCAAAGAGGCGCCCCTTCCTGCCAGGCGGGTCGTCGATATCGGCCTGCAGATGCTCGACGGGTTGGCCGAGGCCCACAGCCAGGGTGTGGTGCACCGCGACGTCAAGCCATCCAATGTGTTCATCTGCACTACCCGCCGCGGCGAAGACGAGGTCAAGCTCCTCGACTTCGGTGTGGCCAAATTGGTCAACTCCGCTCAGTCCCAGGTCACGGCCACTGGAAGTATTACGGGAACCCCCTCATATATCGCCCCGGAGGTGATGGTCGATACCAAGGATGGCGACCGCAAGACGGCCGATATCTACGCGGCGGGGTTGGTGATCCTGGAGATGTTGACCGGGTTCAAGGTCTTCGAGGGCAACGGGATGGCCCAGACCCTGTTGCTGCATCTGAAGAAGCCGGTGCAGATCCCGGAGCCGATTGCCAGGTTGGAGTTGGGCGCCGTCATTCGCAAAGCGACGGCCAAGCATCCCGACGATCGCTATCCAGATGCGGATGCGATGTATCTGGCGCTGCGTCAGGCCCAGGCTTCGGTGCCCCAGGGATTGGTACTGAAAAAATCTGAGCGGACCAATTCGGCCACCGAGGTATCGACGAGCCTGCTGGAGCAGATTCACAGCACGGGAGAACGGCCGAGTCTCGATATTCTGCGTCAATTTCCGCAACATGAATCGGTGCCCGCGCGCGGAGGGCTGCCGGATTTGCCGAATAGTTCGGCCAGGAATAATAAGGGGCTGTCGGCGGCGCTGGAAGATGAATGGGAGGATTTTGACGCCGGCCCAACGCAAATAGTCGGGACCGGTAATTCCGCTGCCAATAGGACTCCTTCTTCTCCAGGTGGCGACCTCAGCGAGGCGATGGATCAGCCCTTTACCACGGCACCGGCGATCGATACGGCGGCCTGGAAGCCGAGCAATAAGAAAAAGCAGCAGAAGCTGATCGCCATCATTGGTGGAGCGGCAGCCCTGGTCGTCATTGCCGTGGTAATGGCGGTGGTCTTCACCGGTGGTGACGACGTGGAAACCGACGGGGTGGACGAAGTCAGTGCCGCAGAGCTAATGGCCACCGATTCGGATGAATCAATGGAAGAGCAGGTCGAGGCGGTCGCTGAAGAGGATGGTTCAGAGGAGCCGTCGACGATGCTGTTGCGGATCGAGAGCGTTCCCGACGGAGCTGCCGTGCTGGTCGACGACGAAGAAATCGGCACGACAAATTTCGAACTTGAGTTTGAGGAAGAAGAGGCCCTGGAAAAGGTGGTGCTCCGCAAGGAGGGCTATCAGGACCAGGAATTGAACTTGTCAGGGGAGTCCGAAGAGCATTTCGTGGTGCTCGAGGAAAAAGAGGAAGAGCAACCCCGAGAGGCTGCTCGCCCCTCGGCATCCCGTGGGTCGTCAGGCGGTTCCGGTGGCTCCGGCGGGTCCAGATCGCCCCGAGAAACGTCCCGGCCCCAGCCGACACCGTCGTCAGGCGGCGCCCGGGGAGGCTCTTCCGATGATGGAGAAGAAGAATCGTCGGGGCGGGACGTGGATTCGCTTATCGATCGCCACCTTTTCGGTGACTGAGGCCTTTGCAATGAAACCCAACCAAAATCAATTCTCTCGCAAATATATGGGGCGTCTTCAGCCCGCCGTCGGAGCTCTGGTCGCTGCTTTGCTCATGATATTTGCGGTACCAGCGGCGGCCGATATCTCCCCTGAGGAATTCGAGGCATTTGAGCGTCATGTGGAACGAAGCGGAACCCTGCTGCGAGAGGGGGAATTCGGGGCGGGTATCGACGAGCTGGAGCAGGCCATAGAGATTATCGATCACCCTCGGATCGCCATGCGCATTGCCCAGGCCTACGAGGACTGGGGGCGGTGTGACCGGGCGGGACAGGAGTATCAGGCGTTGCTGGAGCGCGATGATATCGATGATCAGATGCGCGCCGGGATTTCAGAGAATGTGGAGGGATTGGGCGATTGCACGGAGATGGCTCCGCTGGAGATCGCCTGTGAGCCAGAAGGGGCCGAGCTTAGAATCGAGGGAGATGGTTTTGAGCAGGAGGGGGCCTGTCCATTCTTTGAGGAGGTCGCCGCCGGAGATTACCAGGTCGAGATATGGGCCCAGGGCTTCGAGTCCTGGTCGGATCAGATCAGCGTGAGGCCCATGGAGGGAGCCAGCCTGGAGATCAGACTCGAGGAGCCGATGATCGTCGAAGAACTCGAAGATGACGTAGATGGTATGCACTGGTCCTCGCCGGTGAGCTTCGGGGCGATGGGAGTGGGAGTGCTGATGCTGGCCGGCGGGGGGATCTTGGATTATCAGGCCGGAAGTCGGGCGGTTCAGCTCGCCGAGGCTCGAGACGACGGCGATCTGGCTCGGGTCGACGAATTGGAAAGCTCCGCCGCCTCGGCGCGGGTGGCCAATATCGGCCTCTACGCAGGTGGTGCTCTCTTCCTGGCAGGTGGGCTGGCGCTGTATTTTCTGGATTTTTCGCCCTCCGACGACATCGACGGCGGATTATCGCTGGGGATATCTCCCACGGGAATTTCGGCGACCCTGAATTGGTAAATAGATTTGATTAGAAAGGTGGTGGGGAACAACAGGTCTTGACTGGCCGTTGTGTGCGACGAGGTTGGAGTTTGGCGAGTCGCAGATCGAAACTGGACAAAAAGGTGTGGATTTGCCAGGTTAATCTCTACGGTCAAGTGCATTTTTGATTCATTTGACCTTGAAAGCGCACAAATTCGTATGCTATCGACCGTGGCGCCCGTTGGGCAGACGGTTGGAAATGTAGACCGCCGAGGAAGGTTCGATGAAGATCACAGCGCTGGAAGAATATGGGCTACGATGCCTGCTCCGGGTCGCCGAACAGGGCGATGGTGGGGCGATCCCGGCGCCTACCATTGCCGAGCAAGAGGGCCTTTCGCTGTCCTATACGCAGAAGATCCTGCGCGTGCTGTCCAAAGGAGGCCTCGTCGATTCCAGGCGCGGTGTTCAGGGTGGCTATTTTCTGGCCCGGTCGGCAGAAGAGATCACAGTGGGCGACGCCATCCGAGTGTTGGGCGGCATGTTTCAGGTCGAAGAGATCTGCGAGCGCCATACGGGAGAATTAGAGGCCTGCGCCCGTCGGTGCAATTGCCGAATTCGACCGGTTTGGGCGCATATTTCCAGTTTCGTGGTGGCCACTCTGGATGGGATCAGCCTGGCTGTGTTGATGAACGACGACACCGCCGTGGCACGCCATCTCGAGGAGTGCTTGCCCACCTTCGACGAGAGTGCATTATCGGCGCCGGCGTCGTGAACGTCGCCGCTAAGCGTTAGCAGGGGCTCAGGCCCCGTCATTGAGGTTCGAGGAAGACCATGAGCAGCAATATCGAAAATATCCTGGATCAGCCTTACGAAGCGGGCTTCGTATCCGACGTGGAGATGGAGACCTTCGAGCCGGGCTTGAACGAGGACGTCATTCGTCGGCTGTCGGCCAAGAAAAACGAGCCCGAGTTTTTGCTCGAATTTCGACTCAAGGCCTATCGCCACTGGCTGCAGATGGAAGAGCCCGACTGGGCGAACGTGACCTACGAGAAGCCCGACTTCGACGCGATCCGTTATTATGCGGCGCCCAAGAAAAAGCCGAAAAAAGACAGCCTCGACGAGGTGGATCCGGCGATTCTGGAGGTCTACGACAAGCTGGGCATTCCGCTGCAGGAGCAGAAGATGCTCCAGAACGTGGCCGTTGACGCCGTCTTCGACAGTGTCTCCGTGGCCACCACCTTCCGAAAGAAGCTGGCCGAGGCGGGAGTGATCTTTTGCTCCTTCAACGAAGCGGTGCAGGACCATCCGGAGCTTATCGAAAAGTATCTGGGCAGCGTGGTCCCCTATACGGATAATTTTTACGCCGCCCTCAACTCGGCGGTCTTCAGCGACGGCTCTTTCGTCTATATCCCCAAGGGCGTGACCTGCCCCATGGAGTTGTCCACCTATTTTAGGATCAACACCCAGGATACGGGCCAATTCGAGCGCACCCTCATCGTCTGTGAGGACGAGGGCTACGTCAGCTATCTCGAGGGATGTACGGCGCCTCAATTCGACACCAATCAATTGCACGCCGCGGTGGTGGAATTGGTGGCCTTCGACAACGCGGAGATCAAATACTCGACGGTCCAAAATTGGTATGCCGGCGACGAAGATGGCAAGGGCGGTATCTACAATTTCGTGACCAAGCGCGGCATCTGTGAAGGGGTCAACTCCAAGATCTCCTGGACCCAGGTGGAGACGGGCTCGGCGGTGACCTGGAAATATCCGTCGTGCATCCTCAAAGGGGATAACTCGGTCGGTGAGTTCTATTCGGTGGCCCTGACCAACCACCACCAGCAGGCCGATACGGGGACCAAGATGGTCCACCTGGGGAAGAATACGAAGAGCACGATTATCTCCAAAGGAATCTCGGCGGGAGTGTCGCAGAATAGCTACCGCGGCCTGGTCAAGATGAGCCCCTCTGCTGACGGGGCACGAAATTATTCGGAGTGCGACTCCATGCTCATCGGCGATCGATGCGGAGCGCATACCTTTCCCTATATCGACGTGCGAAATCCGACGGCGCAGGTCGAGCACGAGGCCTCGACGTCGCGCATCGGCGAAGAGCAACTCTTCTACTTTTTGCAGCGCGGCATCGACGAAGAAGACGCCATTTCCATGATCATCAGCGGCTTTTGTAAAGACGTCTTCCACGAACTCCCCATGGAGTTTGCCGTGGAAGCCCGAAAATTGCTGGGAATCAAGCTCGAGGGAAGCGTCGGCTGAGGTGGAGCGCAAGGCCGCCCGGCGCGACGGACGAGACTCGACGAACGACCTGAGAAGTCAGAACGACAAAGGAACGATAAATGCTATTGCAAGTCAAAGACCTGCACGCCAGTGCAAACGGCACGCCCATCCTCAAAGGGGTGAATCTCGAGGTAAAACCCGGCGAAGTTCACGCCATCATGGGCCCCAACGGAAGCGGCAAGAGCACCTTCGCCAAGGTTCTGGCCGGACATCCGGCCTATGAGGTCACGTCGGGGACGATGACCTATGACGGTGAGGACCTTCAGGAGTTGGAGACCGACGAGCGAGCTCGGGCGGGCGTCTTTTTGGCCTTTCAATATCCAGTGGAGATCCCCGGGGTGAGCAACTCCCAATTCATGCGCCAGGCCCTCAACGAACGCCTCAAGGCAGCGGGCAAAGATGAGTTGGATCCCCTTCAATTCGACGATTATATCCGTGAGCGGGTCAAGATCGTCGATATGGACCCCAAATTTCTGGACCGAAGCGTCAACGCCGACTTCTCCGGCGGTGAGAAAAAGCGCAACGAGATCCTGCAGATGGCGGTGCTGGAGCCCAAGTTGGCGCTCCTCGACGAGACCGACAGCGGTCTCGATATCGACGCCCTTCGGGTGGTGGCCAACGGCATCAACGAGCTGTCCACCGAGGAAAACGCAGTGGTGCTCGTCACGCACTACCAGCGCATTCTCAACTACGTGACGCCTGATTATGTCCACGTGATGACCAGGGGACGAATCATCAAGTCCGGCGGCAAAGAGCTGGCGCTGGAGCTTGAAGAACGGGGCTACGACTGGATCACCGAACAGGAGGCAGCCCAATGAGCAGTGCCGACGAGACAATGGCCAAGCATCCCTTCGTGGCGCGATTTATCGACCAGGGCAGGGCGCGCTCCACGGAAGGTCTGCCGCAGTGGTGGGCTGATTTTCGAACGTCCGCTCTGCAACGTCTGGTCGGCCTGGACGTGCCGGGAGCCAAAGACGAGGAGTGGCGTTTTATTCGCCTCGCCAGTCTGGCCGGCGAAGAGTTCGTCGCCGAATTCGACGCCGATCGCCAGGTCAATGAGAATGAGCTGAGCGAGGTGACCGTGCCCGAATCGGCGGGGGCTCGCCTCGTCTTTTCCAACGGTCAGTTTCTGCCTGAGCTCTCCGATACGAGTGCCCTGGCCGATGAGGTGACGGTCACCACCTGGAGTCAGTTGCGGGAGGCGGGCGACCTGGATGAAATCCATGACTACCTCGATATCGCCGACTTCTGGGAAGATGATCTCTTCTACAATTTAAACGGCGCCAATTTCGAAGACGGCGCGGTGATCATGGTGCCTCGAAATGAGGTCGTCGAGACGCCGATCCACATCGTCTACCTCGCCAATGGGGAGGGCAATGATTTTGCGGCCCATCCTCGAAATATCATCGTCGCCGGCGAGAGCGCCCAGGTGACGGTGATCGAGGAATTTGCAGGCGCCGGGGAAGGGACCTACTTCCACAACGTGGTCGATGAGATCTCGTTGGGAGCCAACGCGAAGGTCCGCCATATCAAGGTCCAGCAGGACCAGACGACGGCCTATCATTTCGCGCGCAACGTCATCACCCTGTCCCAGGACTCCAATTACGAGGGCACGGCGGTCAATTTCGGCGGCCAATTATCGCGAAACGACTCCTATGCACGCTTCGATGGCAAAAATATCGAGTGCACGCTCGACGGTCTGGCCTATGTGCAGGGCCGGCAGGTCACCGATACCCATACAGCCATCGATCACGCTCTTCCCGATTCGACGAGCTATCAGCTCCACAAAACCATCGTCGACGATCGGGCCCACAGCGTCTTCAACGGCAAGATCTTCGTTCGCAAAGACGCCCAGCGAATCGACTCCAATCAGCTCAACCAGAACCTGGTGCTCAGTCCCCGTGCCCGTGTCGATACAAAGCCTCAGCTCGAGATTTTCGCCGACGACGTGGTCTGCTCCCACGGTGCCACGGTGGGGCAGCTCGACGACGAACAGCTCTTCTATCTGATGAGCCGCGGTATCGACGCCGAACGGGGCCAGGCCATCTTGACCTATGCCTTCGCCGCCGAGGTGCTGGAGACGATCGGCGTCGACAGCTTACGGGAGCGATTGGAGGAGCAGGTGTTGGAGGTTACTTCGGCGGTCGCCGAATAATCGTCGAAGGTCTACGTCGAGGAAGAAATATGGATTTAACTGCCGCCAACGAATCACTGGCCACGTCGAAGAGTCGCTCCTGGGACGAGATCCGCCGCGATTTCCCGGTGCTCCATCAGACGATCAACGATCATCCCCTGGCATATCTGGACAACGCCGCCTCGAGCCAGATGCCTCAGCAGGTCATCGACCGCCTGGTCTGGTATCATAGCGGTGAGCACTCCAACGTCCATCGCGGCGTTCACACCTTGAGTCAGCGGGCGACCAGAGCCTATGACGAGGCCCGTGAAAAAGTGGCGTCCTTTATCAATGCCTCCTCATCCAAAGAGTGCATCTTCGTCAGCGGCACCACGGAGGGGATCAACCTGGTGGCCCATAGCTACGGGCGAAAATTCATCGGCCAGGATGACACGATTCTGGTCTCGGCGCTGGAGCACCACTCCAATATCGTGCCCTGGCAGATAATTGGAGAGGAGACGGGGGCCAAAATTGAGGTCATCCCCATGGACGACCGCGGGGAGTTGATCCTCGACGATCTGGACCAGATGCTGTCGGGATCGGTCAAATTGGTCTGCGTCAATCACGTCTCCAACGCGCTGGGCACGATCAACCCCATCGAGGAGATCATCGAGCGCGCCCACGCTCAGGACGTGCCGGTGCTGGTCGACGGCGCTCAGGCGGCGCCCCATATGGCGGTGGACGTGCAGGCGCTGGACGCCGATTTTTATGTCTTCTCCGGCCATAAAATGTGTGCGCCCACGGGCATCGGTGTGTTGTGGGGTAAGCAGAAGTGGCTCGACCAGATGCAGCCCTATCAGGGCGGCGGGGACATGATCTTGAGCGTCACCTGGGAGGGGACCAAATATAACGATCTGCCCTTTAAATTTGAGGCCGGCACACCCAATATCGCCGGCGCCATCGGACTGGGGGCGGCCGTCGATTATTTGCAGTCCATCGGACTCGACCGAATCGCCCGCCGGGAGGCCGATTTGCTGGCCATCGCCACGGCGGCGCTGGAAGAGCTGTCCGGTGTCTTTGTAATCGGTACGGCTCGAGAGAAAGCGGCCGTGCTGTCCTTCGGGGTCGAAGGGGTTCACCCCCATGACGTGGGGACTATCCTGGACAACGAAGGGGTGGCCATTCGCGCCGGCCATCACTGCGCCCAGCCGGTCATGGACCGTCTCGGTGTGCCCGCCACGGCGCGGGCTTCTTTCGCCTTCTACAATCATGAAGCCGACATCGAGCAGTTGGTGGCCGGGCTGTACTCGGTCAAGGAGATCTTTGGCGTATGACCAATATGCGAGCCCTCTACCAGGAAGTGATCCTGGATCATAATAAGAACCCCCGCAATTTCGGTACCCTCGAAGGCGCCAATCGCCGTGCCGAAGGGGACAATCCCCTATGCGGGGACAACTATCGCATCTTTGCCCTGGTCGACGATGAGGGGATCATTCAGGAGGTCGGCTTCGAGGGCACTGGATGTGCGATCTCGAAAGCAGCGGCGTCGATGATGACCGTGCGCATCAAGGGAAAGAGCGTTGACGAAGCCAAAGAGATGGTCGCCGAATTCCGGGCCATGCTCACGGGTCATCTCGATCCCGACGATGACCACAACCTGGGCCACCTCAAAGTCTTTCACGGCGTGAGCCAGCTTCCCCAGCGTGTCAAATGCGCCGTCTTGCCCTTCCACGCCCTGGAGGCCGCTCTGAAGGGAGAAGAGCGAACGTCGACGGAATAAATGACCTGACTGGTCGGTGAACCTCGAAGAAAAACCTCAGAGTGCTTAGCGCCCTTCGCGGTAGATGCAGTTTTACTCCGCGCTCGAAGGAGTCCCTCAGATGAAGATCGTAGAAATTGAACCGACGCCGAACCCGAACGCCATGAAGTTCGTCGTCGACCAGCCGATTACGATGGGGTTTGTGACCCATCAATTCGAGGACGAAGAGTCGGCCGAACAGGTGCCGCTGGCAAAAGAGCTCTTTGGTATTGAGCACGTGATCTCCGTGTATTTTGCGGACCGTTGGATCACGGTCACTCAGGACGGCGGGGCCGATTGGGCGGAGCTGCTTCGCGAGCTTGCCGACCCCATCCGAGATGCCAGCCGGGAGGACGCCAGCCCGGAGGTGGAGGGCTTTGGCGGCGGTGACGATATCGAGGATATGCCCGGCATGGACGACCCGCGCATCCCCGAGATCGAGGCGGTCATCGAAGAGCATATCCTGCCCTTCTTGCAGGGCGACGGCGGGGGCCTTCGAATCGTGGGGCTCGTCGATGACGAGTTGATGATCCGCTACGAGGGCGCCTGTGGAACCTGCCCGGCGTCGGTGACCGGGACCTTGATGGCCATCGAGAATCTTTTGCAGGTCGAGGTCGATCCGGAGCTCATCGTCACCAACGTCTGAGTGTCGGGGAGTCATCGAACTCCCCGCAAGATTCGTGACGGGTCCGCTGGAGGTCAATCCTTGCCAGTTCGGACCCGTTTTGCTTTATTGGGCGCCCAGATGGTCGCCCCGAGACCTATCCCGAAAAATGGAGTGTGACGATGAGTGCCAGCCCGGCCACGACGCAAGCTGAAAAGCCCGAAAAATACCAGTTGCGACATCCGGTGCGTTTCGTGACGGCGGCCAGTCTCTTCGACGGCCACGACGCGGCGATCAACGTGATGCGTCGTATCCTACAGGCCACGGGCGCCGAGGTGGTCCACCTGGGCCATAACCGCTCGGTCGCCGATATCGTCGACGCCGCCATCGAAGAAGATGCTCAAGGCATCGCCATCTCCAGCTACCAGGGGGGCCACGTCGAGTATTTCAAATATATGATCGATCTCCTCGAAGAGCGGGGCGCCGGTCATATCAAGGTCTTCGGCGGCGGCGGGGGGGTGATCGTGGCCTCCGAAATCGAGGAGCTCGAGGCCTATGGGGTGGCCAAAATATTCAGCCCCGAAGACGGCCGGCAGATGGGCCTTCAGGGGATGATTAACCATATGTTGGAGCTCACCGACGTCGATATCGTCGACACCGTCGGGAGCGCCGACCCGGCGAAAATCACCGCCGCCGACCCCCAGTCCCTGGCGCGGGCGATTTCGATGGCCGAGCTCGGCCGAAGAGAAGAGCTTCAATTGGTGGAGCCCGCCAATAAAGCGCCGGTCGTGGGCATTACGGGCACCGGCGGGGCGGGAAAGAGCAGCCTGACCGACGAGGTGATTCGCCGCTATCTACTGGACTTTCCCGACCGTCGAGTGGCCCTCCTATGTGTCGATCCGTCGCGGCGAAAGACGGGCGGGGCCCTTCTGGGCGACCGGATCAGGATGAACGCCATTGGCAGCGAGCGGGTCTATATGCGCTCTTTGGCCACCCGAGACAGCAAGGGCGAGGTGGCAGAGGCGTTGGACGACGCCATCGAGATAGCTCAGAGCGCCGGCTTTGATCTGATCATCGTCGAGACCAGCGGCATCGGTCAGGGCGACGCCGATATCGTCGATCACTCCGATCTGGCGATCTACGTGATGACCAGCGAATTCGGGGCCCACAGCCAGCTCGAAAAGATCGGAATGCTCGACTTCGCCGATTTTGTGGTGATCAATAAATTCGAAAAATTCGGCAGCGAAGACGCCCTGCGGGCGGTGCGAAAACAGATGCGGCGAAATCACCAGATCTCCTACGATATCGCCGACGAGGACCTGCCCGTCTTCGGGACCATCGCCAGCCAGTTCAACGATACGGGAGTGACCGCCCTCTACCATTCGATGGTCGAGAAGATCGACGGTGAGCTGCCCGACTCCAACTGGGAGACCAGCGGGCCGGTCACCGAGAAGGCTCATACGATTATCCCCGGGTCACGGGCCAGATATCTGGCCGAGATCTCCGAGACCTGCCGCGAGTATCGCCAGTGGGTCGAGGAACAGGCCGATATCGCCACCCAGCTCTATCAGCTCGAGGGGGCCCTGGAGATGGTGGGCGGCAAAAACGAAGCCATCGAGGGACGCAAAGCAGAATTGTGGGATGCGCTCCATAAAGAGCCGAAGGCCCTGCTCGAGGGATGGGAGCAACTCCAGGAGGACTATTCGGGTGATGTCTTTGAGGTCCAGATTCGGGATAAGACCATCACATTCGATCTGACCAGTCGCTCCCTTTCGGGGTCGGTGATCCCAAGGGTGGCGCTTCCGAAATTTCGCGATTGGGGCGATATCGTGCGCTGGCAGCTATTGGAGAATGTGCCGGGCCGCTTTCCCTTTACGGCCGGCGTATTTCCCTTCAAGCGCCGCGACGAAGAGCCAAAGCGGATGTTCGCCGGAGAGGGCACGCCGGATCGGACCAATAAGCGCTTTCACTATCTCTGTGAGGACGAGCCGGCCAACCGCTTGAGCACCGCCTTTGATTCGGTCACTCTCTACGGAGAAGACCCGGCCCATCGCCCCGATATCTACGGCAAAGTCGGAAATTCAGGGGTCAGCGTCTGCACGCTCGACGATATGAAGCGCCTCTACGCAGGTTTCGATCTCTGCGCCAAGAATACGAGTGTGTCGAAGACCATCAACGGCCCGGCGCCGATTATTTTGGCCATGTTCCTCAACGCCGCCGTCGATCAGCAGGTCGATCAATTCCGCGACGAGCACGGACGCGCGCCCGACCCGGCAGAACTCGACGAGATTCGCGACGAGACCCTTCGCGTGGTCCGCGGGACGGTGCAGGCCGACATCCTCAAAGAAGATCAGGCCCAGAATACGTGTATCTTCTCCACTGAATTTGCCCTGAAGATGATGGGCGATATCCAGGAGTATTTCGTCGAGAAGAAGGTGCGAAATTACTACTCCGTGTCCATCAGCGGCTATCATATCGCCGAGGCCGGGGCCAATCCGATAAGCCAACTGGCCTTTACCCTGGCCAATGGCTTCACCTACGTGGAGTACTACCTGTCGCGGGGGATGGACGTCGACGACTTCGCGCCGAACCTGTCCTATTTCTTCTCCAACGGGATGGACCCCGAATATACGGTGCTCGGGCGAGTGGCGCGGCGGATCTGGTCGGTGGCGATGCGCGAAAAATACGGCGCCAGCCGACGCTCCCAGCGGTTGAAATACCATATCCAGACCTCGGGGCGCTCCCTGCACGCTCAGGAGATTCAATTCAACGATATCCGCACCACCTTGCAGGCGTTGCTGGCGTTATTCGACAATTGCAATAGCCTGCACACCAACGCCTTTGACGAGGCGATTACGACGCCCACCGAAAAGAGCGTGCGCCGGGCGATGGCGATTCAGCTCATCATCAACCGCGAGTTCGGTCTGGCGATGAACGAAAACCCCAACCAGGGTTCGTTTATCGTCGAAGAGCTCACCGACCTGGTCGAAGAGGCGGTGCTCACCGAATTTGAAAACCTGAGCCGACGGGGCGGGGTGCTGGGAGCGATGGAAAATCAATACCAGCGCAGCAAGATTCAGGAAGAATCGATGCTCT
>SLJM01000223.1 GCA_007135085.1 Myxococcales bacterium | reverse complement strand
GATGCAGTTTATGAGCCGAGCTTTTCCTCGACCTCGCCATTGACGTCTTTGAGGCGCTCGTGGAGGCCGGCTTTCATCAGCATATGGGCGCTGACGGGGGCGGTCATGAAGAGGAATAGCACGATCAGGATCTCGTGGACCGCCGGGGTTCCTCGGTGGATCGTAAAGAAGATGGTCGAGGCGATGAGCAGGCTCCCGATTCCCAGGGTGGTGGCCTTGGTGGGGACGTGGACGCGCATATAGAAGTCGCGCAGCTTTACCAGGCCCAGAGAGCCGATAAAGCTAAAGGTGACGCCGATTAAGATCAGGGCGGAGATGATGATTTCAGCGATCATTCGATGATGTCTCCGTGGAGCAAATAATTGGCCAGGGCCACGGTGCCCACAAAACCCATCATGGCGATGAGCAGGGCGGCCTCGAAAAAGATCGCTCTCTCGAGGCGAAGACCAAATAGCAGGATCAGGGCGACGGTGTTTATGTACATCGTGTCGAGGGCCAGGATTCGATCCGGAGTCGACGGTCCCTTCAAGAGCCTGATGAGATTCAGAATCAGGCACAGACACATCACGGCCAGGCCCAGATTGATCGCCACGGAAATCATTGGAAGATCTCCTTTAGCGGTGCTTCGTAGCGCTCTTTGATTCGCTCAATAGACCCCTCGGTGTCCTCCGTATGGAGTATGTGCACCAGAAGGGTTCGCCTATCTCCGCTGAGGTTGGCCGCCACCGTCCCCGGCGCTAGAGAGATTACCGCCGAGAGTATGGAGATCACCAGTGGATTCGTAAGGGTTATGGGCACCTCCAAAAAGGCGGGGCGCAGCTTCTCTGAGGGGCCCAGGACAAGCTGGGCGACCTGGATATTGGCGACGATGATGTCGTAGACGAAGATGAGAAGAAATTTGATCAGCTTACCCCAGCGGCGAACGCGCAGCGCCTCCGGCCAGAAGTGGTGCGTCAGGGCGGGAAGAAACAATGCAGCGCCGGCACCGATCAAAAGTGTGTCAGGGGCCAGGCTCTCATGGGCCAAGATCCAGATAATCCACAAGACCAGGCTAAAGCCGGGTTGGGGTAATATTCTCTGTCTGATTCCGATCATCTCTGAGCCCCCAGCACAGCTTCGATATAGACACTCGGCGTCAGCAGGTTCTGGGCGGTGACGGTGCAGAATTCGGCCACCGGGCCGGCGAATGCCGTGTAGAGCACGATACAGATCAAGAGCCCGACGACGGGGAGGAACTCGAAGGCGGTGGCCCCCATTTGGCTGTCTCCCCGAGGCGGCTCTCCCTTGGGCGGCTCTTCACCTTTCCAGAAGATCAGGGAGCCGGCGCGGCTAAAGGCGACCAACGCCATGACACTGGTCGAGAGAATCACCGCCCAGATTATCACCACCTGTGGCGCAGGGAGAGATGCCTGTAAGATCCACATCTTTCCCAAAAAGCCGGAAAAGGGCGGCAGGCCCGCTACGGCGATGGCGCCGACAAAAAAGATAAGCCCCAGCACTCCGCTCTGCTTCGGCATATGGGCGACCACCAGGTGGTCGTCTTCGGGTCCACGCTGTCGGCCGATGAGGTCGGCGAGCAAGAAGAGCATCGCTATGGCGACCGTGCTGTGCGGGAGATAGTAGAGCCCGGAGGCGATCCCCGTTTCCGTAAACAATCCCATCGCCATGAGCATCGTGCCCAGAGAGGCGACGATGAGATAACCCATCATCTTTCGCAGGTGGGTGCTGCCCAATGCGCCGGTCATCCCCAGCAAGAGCGTCAGCGTGGCCAGGGGGAGTAAATAGGGCTCGATTGCGTCGGCCGCCACTCCTGCCTCAGGTCCAAAAATCAGGGTCGAGACCCGAAGGATCGCATAGACCCCGACCTTCGTGAGAATCGCGAATAGGGCTGCCACTGGCGCCATCGCCGAGCTATATACGTTGGGCAACCACAGATAGAGGGGCAGGATGGCCGATTTGAGCAAAAAGACCACGGTCAGCAGCAAGGCCCCGGCACGCACCAGGGCTATGTCTTCGGCGCCGAGTTCGCTGACTCTCAGCGCCATATCGGCCATATTCAAGGTGCCGGTCACGCCGTAGAGGGTGCCGATGGCCACCAGAAAGAGAACCGACCCGGTGAGGTTGAGGATCACATAGTGAATGCCCGCCCGCAGGCTCTGTTTATCTCCGGTGTAGACGAGCAGGTTGTAGGAGGACAACAACATGATCTCGAAAAAGACGAAGAGGCTGAAGAGATCTCCCGTGAGGACGGCGCCACAGATCCCCGCGACCTGCATCTGTATGAAGAAATGGAAGAACTTCCCCCTCGTATCGTGGCGATTCATCGCATAGAGCAGGCAGAAGAGGCTCACCACGCCGGTGAGCGCCACCAGAAGTGCGCTCAATCCATCGAGCACCAAAACCACTCCGAAGGGGGCCTCCCAGTCGCCCAGAGCGTAGGTATAAACTTTGCCATGGCGGGTGAGCAGGACCATCGCTGCCCCGACGGCGATGGTGCCCAGGCAGGAGGCCAGTCCCATCCCGCGGCGAACCGCGATTCGACCTCGGCCCACAATCTCGATGAGGATGGCCGACACAAAGGGGAGCAATATGGGAAGAGCGATCCAGTGGTTCACTGCGTATGCTCCCCGCCGTCGATATGGTCCGTTCCGGTCACGAAATGGGCGCTGATAGAGAGCACGACCACGAAGGCCATCATGGCGAAGCCGATGACGATCGCTGTGAGTACGACTGCCTGCGGTAAGGGATCGACGTAGGCCGACAGCTCAATCCCCTCTTCGATGACCGGCGCGTGGCCCGGGGCGACTCGTCCCATGGAGAGCAAGAAGAGGTTGGTGGCGATAGCGAGCAGGGCCAGGCCGAGGATCACCGTGAAGGTGCGCTCCCTCAAGACCAGATAGATCCCGCACCCACCCAGCACGGCGATGGCGCTTGCGATCAGGGCTTCCATGGGTCGGACTCCTTGGCTCGTTGGGCTTCATCGTAGGGCTCTACTTCCTGCATATGGCTGAGCTCGGAGAGGATGGTCATCGTCGAGCCCACCACGGCCAGGCCGATTCCCAGATCGAAGAGCAGGGTCATCACAAAATCACTCTCTCCCACAAGAGGAACATCCATCCCCAACAGGGCCATTGTCAGAAAGGGAAGATCCATGACGAAGGCCACCGAACCGGCAACCATGGCGATCAGGAATCCAATGACGGCGACAACTCGGAAGTTGAGGCGCATCCGCTCGTTCGCCCAGTCGATTCCGCTGGCCAGATATTGCATGATCAGCGCCACGGAGGCGACGAGACCGCCGATAAATCCCCCGCCGGGCAGGTAGTGGCCGCGAAGAAAGATGAAGATCGACATCAGCAAGATCAACGCCAAAAGCGGCCGCGAGGCGCTGACCAGCACCACCGGGTACCGATCATCGGCCGTATCGGGCACGCCCTCGACGAAGGTGTGATTGGCGTAGCGCAACATGGTGTAGATGCCGAAGGCGGCCAGGACCAACACCGCCACCTCCCCGAAAGTGTCAAATCCCCGAAAGTCTACGAGGATGACGTTTACCACGTTGGTCCCGCCACCGACGGGATAGGTGGCGTGTTCCAGGAAGAAGTCGGAGATACTGTCCTGAGGCCGGGTCATCACAGCCCAGGAGATGGCTCCCATACCCAGCCCGCCAAGTGCTGCCACGGCGATATCTCGTCCCTTCCTGAGGCGTGAACTCTCTCGAGGTGCGGTCTTGGGCAAGACGAAGAGGGCCAGCAATAACAACAAGATCGTCACTACCTCTACGGAGAGCTGGGTCAGCGCCAGATCCGGTGCCGACAGGTATACAAAGACGATCGAGATCAGCAGGCCCACCACGCTCAGGCAAATGATGGCCGTGATGCGATTGCGATGGGTGAGCACCGTGGCCAGGGCCGCCACGACGAGCAGCGCCCAGACGGCGATGGCCACCGGGTTGGTGGGCGTCAGCTCCTGTGGCCCAGACGAAAAGCCATATTGGATAAAGGGTAGGGCCCCCGCCGCCAGAGCCATGACCAGGAGCAGCACCAGATATCGCTGGAGGGAGCCGTTCTCCAGAGTGGCGGTCAGGCGCGCGCCGGCGCCGACGACGAGCTCTACCGTTTTTTCGAAGACCGCTCCGCCGGTCAGCCCGGGCCAGATTCTGTGGGCTAAGTCATAGAGCCTGGCGCGCTGGGTATAGACGAAAATGCCACCACCGATGGCGATGGCGCTCATCAAGAGCTCCATCGTAAACCCGTGCCATAATGTCAGGCTATAGGCGGGCAGCTCGCCAACAACCACACTCTGGGCCGCCGCGGCCAACAGCGGCGCCGCCGTCCACTGGGGCGCCACGCCTACGACCACACAGATTGCGACCAGAATCGCCACGGGCAGGAGCATTCCCGCCGAGGGGTCGTGACCCTCTTTCGGCATTTTTCCCTGGCCGGGCTCAAAGAAGACGCCGTGCACGAGGCGCACCGAATAGGCCATGCTGAAGATGGCGCCCACAGTGGCGACCGTCGGCAATAGCCAGGGCGTCCCGGCCATCATCGGCGCCGTCAGGGTCTCCTTGAGGAAGAGCTCCTTGCTCAAAAATCCGTTCAAGAAGGGAATGCCCGCCATCGCTGCCGAGCCCAGCAGGGCCAATACCATGGTATAGGGCATCGCTCTTCGAAGGTTGCCCAGGATTCGAATATCGCGGGTGCCCGTCTGGTGATCGATGATCCCGGCCGTCATGAAAAGCGACGCCTTAAAAGCGGCGTGGTTCATGATGTGAAAGATACCGACCACGGCGGCGCCGGCGGTTCCGAATCCGAAGAGAGCTGTGATCAACCCGAGGTGACTGATCGTGGAGTAGGCCAGCAGGGCCTTGAGATCGTGGCGAAAGAAGGCCACGTAGGCCGCAAAGAACATGGTCGCCATGCCCACGCCGCCGACGAGGTAAAACCAGGCGTCTCCTCCTGATAGGGCCGGATGGAGCCGGGCCAGCAAAAATACCCCGGCTTTGACCATCGTCGCCGAGTGCAGGTAGGCGCTCACCGGTGTGGGCGCGGTCATGGCGTTTGGTAGCCAGAAATGGAAGGGGAATTGAGCGGATTTCGTAAAGGCGCCGATAAGTACGAGGATCAGCATCGGCAGATACCAGTCGTGGCCGACGATGAGCTCTCCGGAAGCCAGAATGTCGGTCAACTCATAACTGCCGACGATCTGGCCCAGGATCACCAGCCCGGCGAAGAGGCAAAATCCGCCGAGGCCGGTGATGGTCAACGCCATCCTCGCCCCACGCCGCGCCGCCGACCTGTCGCTCAAATATCCGATCAGCAAAAAGGAGCTCAGGCTAGTGACTTCCCAGAAGAGCGCCATCAACAGCACGTTCTCCGAGAGGACGACGCCCAGCATGGCCCCCATAAAGAGCATGAGATAGGAGAAGAACCGCCACAGCGGGTCGCCGCGGCTCATATAAAAATAGGCGTATTGAATGACCAATAGGCCAATGCCCAGGATGAGCAGGGCGAAGAGAAACCCCAGGCCGTCGACGCGAAGACCGAAGGTCAACCCCAGTGCCGGCACCCAGGGCCTGCTCAGTACCAGGACCTCCCCGGCCAGCACCGACGGCGCCAGGCTCATCAGCAGCGCGAAGGCGACCAGCGTCGGACCTGCCGCCGCCACCGCCGCGGCCCGGCGGCCCAGTCGTCCCGACGCCACGGCGAGAAGCACCCCAATGAACGGAAGCAAAACAATCAGCAGTACTGCCACATTAGCTCTTTTTCTCGGTGACCCTGCAATCTACCTCAATCGACGTGGGTCGCCATTCTTCGCGATCGAGAAGGTTCTATCAAGTGGCGTCCCATGAATACCACATCTCTCTGTGCTCATCGGAGCCATCGGCCCAGGCAAAGCGAAGAGCTACGATTCGCGCGGGAAATCGACGGCATTCCTTGTCGGGGGGCAACGCCGACTCTATCCTTGATGTGATTGGAGCTCGGGCTCCACAATTTTCTGTTTGAGAAAAATACATTGGAGCGCGGCCAGCTTGGCCGCAATGCGGACTGGCAGTCCGCGCTCCAAGGTTAATCGACCAATTGCATCACAGGAGAGTCTATGAACGTCAAAAGAGTCATCGCCGCCGTGGTCATCCTGCTCGGAGCCGCTGCCTTATCTGTCATCGTGACCTTCGACGGGAGTCCGGCGTCCGCTCAAACGATGAATGAGGATGGCGAGTTGATAAGTTTGCAGACTGCGACCCCCGAAGAGGGTTTTGCGTTGGCGCTCTCCCTGTCGCGGAAGGGAGTGACCGAGACTCAGCCCGACAAAGAGGTTCTCCACACGCTGCGCCCCAACTATTCGAACGACCCTGATTCGCTCATCGCCGCGTCCCACGTGGTGGCCGTGCATTTCCAGACCGTGGCGGCCGCCAACAACTACTGGAAGGACTAAATCAGTGGACGAACTCCGCGACGGGACTTGTGCCCACCAGGCTGCCCACTCACAAAATAGCCAACCTCAACCAGGTATGACATGACTTCCGATCCCCATGCTCCTCTTCGCGAAGACGTCCACCTTTTGGGGGAATTGCTCGGCAATACGCTGGGCGAACAAAATGGCCGGGAGTTCTTCGCGCTCGTCGAGCGAGTGCGCCGCCTCTCAAAACAAGCCCATCGCGATGAGGGCGGTGAATTTGCGGAGTTGCGCCAGATCCTCGAAGATTGCGATGTCGATCAGGCCCTCGACGTGGCACGGGCGTTCTCACAATTTCTGGCCCTGGCCAATATGGCGGAGCAGCACCACCGGGTGCGGCGGCGGCGCCAATATCAGCGCAATCCCGATAGCCCACCTCAGCGCGGCTCTTTTGAGGAGTCCTTCCTGCGTCTCATTGAGGAAGGGGTCGACGGCGACAGAATCTTCGACGCCATCTGCGAACAACAGGTCGAGCTGGTCTTTACGGCCCATCCCACGGAGGTGACCCGCCGTACGTTGCAGCAAAAATACAACCGCATCGCTGCGCTACTCGGCGAAAGGGACCGCGCTGATCTGACGCCCTGGGAGAGAGAACAGACCGTGAAGGCCCTGCGCCGCGAGATTACCTCCATCTGGCAAACCGAGGAATTGCGACGTCAGCGGCCCACCCCGGAGGATGAGGCCCGAGGCGGGTTGGTGGTCTTCGAGAATATCCTGTGGGACGCCGTTCCCCGGCTTCTCAGACAGTTGAGCGAAGCCCTTGAAAAACACACGGGGCGTCCCCTTCCTTATGACTCAACACCGATTTGCTTTGGCTCCTGGATGGGCGGCGATCGCGACGGCAATCCCAACGTCACCCCCGAGGTGACCTGGCGAGTCTGTCTGCTGTCGCGTTGGATGGCTGCCGATTTGTATTATCGCGAGATCGACGCTCTGCGTGCCGAATTGTCCGAGAGAGCGTGCAGCGACGAGCTTCGACAGATCGTCGGCGACGCTCCCGAGCCCTACCGCGAGCTTTTGCGCGGCGTTCGCCGGCGACTCGCCGACACCCGCCATCATATCGAGGCCCTCCTCGTCGATGAGATACCGAGTGACGCCGCGATTTATGTCGACGCCGACGAGCTCCGCGCCCCCCTGGAATTATGCGATCGCTCCCTGCGGGAAAGCGGCCTCGAGCGCATCGCCGACGGGCGTCTTCAGGACATCCTGCGACGACTCGCCATTTTCGGGCTCACCCTTACCAAGATCGACCTTCGTCAGGAGAGCACGCGCCACACGGAGGCCATGGACGCCGTGCTCCAATATTTGCAGATCGGAAAATATTCGGAGTGGTCCGAGGAAGAGCGCATCGACTTTCTTGTCGGAGAACTCCAAAACCCACGGGCGCTGATTCCCTGGGATGCCGACTTCGACGAGCCCGTTCAGGACGTCCTCGACACCTTCAAGATGGCTGCCCGTATCGGCGAAGAGCCGCTGGGCGCCTATGTGATCTCCATGGCCGAGACCGTCTCCGACGTGCTGGTGGTCGAGCTCTTTTTAAAGGAGGCCTTTGGCCGGCCAGCCATGCGGGTGGTTCCGCTCTTTGAGACCATCAGTGATCTGCGCGGCTGTGGCGAGGTGATGGGCCGCCTCCTCGATATCGACTGGTACAGAGAGCGTATTGACGGCGAGCAAGAGGTCATGATCGGCTATTCGGACTCCGCCAAAGACGGCGGACGCCTCGCCGCGGCCTGGGAGCTATACCAGGGGCAGGAAAAACTGGTCGACGCCTGCCATAAGCGAGAGGTCAAGCTGACGTTGTTCCACGGCCGCGGCGGAAGCGTCGGCCGTGGCGGGGGCCCGACCTATCTGGCGATCTTATCGCAACCGCCGGGCTCCATCGACGGCTCCCTTCGCGTCACCGAACAGGGGGAGATGATCCAGGCTAAATTTGGCCTCCCCGGCATCGCCGAGCGCACCCTCGAGCTGTATACGACGGCCACCTTGCAGGCCACGCTGACTCCGCCGGCGGGACCGGAGCCGAAGTGGCGCGACCTGATGGACGATCTGGCCAACCGGGCCTGCGACTCCTACCGCGGCGTCGTCCGCGACAAAGAGCACTTCGTCGAGTATTTCCGCTCCGCCACGCCCGAGATCGAGCTGAGTCAGCTCAATATCGGCAGTCGGCCGGCGCGCCGGCGAACCGGCGGTGGATTGGAGAGTCTTCGCGCCATTCCCTGGATCTTCGCCTGGACGCAGATCCGCCTGTTATTACCGGCCTGGCTGGGCACTGGCGAGGCGTTGGGTGATGCCTTCGAGGCCTTCAATGAGGAGGAGCTGCGCCAGATGTATGACCAGTGGCCCTTCTTCCAATCCACGATCGATCTCATCGAGATGGTGCTCGCCAAGGCGGTCATGCGCATCGCCGCCATCTACGACGAGGTCCTCGTCCCCTCGCGGCTGCAGCCTCTTGGAGAGGAATTGCGCGATCGTTACGAAACGACGGTCCAGCACCTGCTGAGACTGACGGAGCATGG
>SLJM01000199.1 GCA_007135085.1 Myxococcales bacterium | reverse complement strand
TGAAGACTGATAAAATCCTTGCGCAGCGGTCCGGTCGATACACTTCGGTTATGGCGCAGGCGGGCAACGAAATCATAGCCATCGACGTTCAAGCAGTGCAGCATTTGGAAGTCGTCGAACTCCCGGTCCATCACATGCGTGACCGACTCGGCCTCTTGAAGCCGCCGTTCGGCCGCCTCGATACTCTGATACCACCGCCACTTTTCGTTTTCGAAGATGCCGCCTCTATCAGCCCAGTACGTCTGGCTATCCTCGTCGACCAGGTCGGCCGAATGAACAAAAGCCCGGGCCTCCACAAGTCCCATCGGCGCGCGCAGTCCATCGGCGGAGGTCACAAGACTTGCGTGCCAGTGAAATCCCTGACGATTCGTCGATGGACGTGCCAGGTGCTCCCGCAACTCGTCGTCGCGAACGGGAAAGCTAAACTCAGTCGTGTCGTGCAAACACAGTACATGGCCGAGCTTCGCGGCGCGCTCGGCGGTCGCTTCGAAATGGGGCATCAAAAGTGCCATGTCGTCGACATGAGGACTCCGGATGAAGCGGTAGTAGCCTTCCAGGCCGGCCTCTTCTTCAAAGGTCTCCGGAATCGAGCGGTCAGGGCGGTGAATCGCAGCCTCCACGATCAACTTGTAGCGCTCGTTTCTACGGGCATCACCCAACTCGACAGAAGCCACGTCTTCAATGGGATCAAAGTTAGAGAGTACGTCGTTAGCATTGCTCATCGAGGGCCTCCAGGCATCGGAAGAAGATCCGAAATTTGCCTGAAGTGGATCAAATTCGACAGCCGGGCGCAAGTCCCGGTGACTATCAAGAGAGAGCGTCGACGAATCCGTCATGCGAACATCCATTTCGCCCAAGGACTATGCGGGATTTCGACGTTGTGTAGGATCATGAGGCGTCGACGTGATGATCATGATCACCAGAAAACGCGTAAAATTAAGCAAGCCGAGTGATCAGGTCGAATGAACAAGCCGAACCAGCTCCTCCCTTCCTCTCCAATCCTTCCGGGGTTCACCATACCAACTATTTTCAGGAACTTTTGTAGAACGCAGATCCGAGCGTATGTCCAGGTAGATGGTTAGTTCCGATAAGGGTCCATTATCGGAACCAATAATTTGACCTCCTGCCGAGGCATCCGATGTCGGATATCAACTCCCTGAAAACTCTCCAAGACGGTGAAATCAGCACCGAACTGCAATCGATTGCCGACAAAGCGAAATTGTTCGCTGCTTCGAGTAAATCGGAGGCGACCAAGAAGGCATACCGGGCTGACTTCAAACATTTCTCTGAGTGGTGTATCGGTCACAGTCTCAATCCCCTACCCGCAAGACCGGAGACTGTAGCCTTCTACATCACGACTCTGGCTGACCAGGAATTTGCTACCTCCACCATAGAGAGGCGCTTGGTCGCCATCAGCCAGGCACACAAACTGACGGGTCACCAGACTCCGACCACGGCACAATCTGTACGAGAGGTCTGGAAAGGGATTCGTCGAGAGCAAGGAACTGCCCAGATTAGTAAAAGACCACTACTTACGGTGGAGCTTCGGCGGATCATCCAGCAGCTCACTCCCCACCGGCTTATCGACGTTAGAGACGCTGCCCTGCTTCTGATCGGCTTTGCTGGTGGCTTGCGTCGATCGGAGCTTGTGGGGCTAGACCTTGGCGATATTGAAGAGAGGGTACGGGGACTTGTGCTGGAAATCCGTCGCTCGAAAACTGACCAAGAAGGCGAGGGGCAAAAAGTCGGGATCCCATGTGGAAGAAATGAAGAGACCTGCCCTGTCCGTAGGCTTCAAACGTGGATTCAAAGAGCAGAGATCGATTCTGGTCCCATATTCCGTTTAGTATTAAAAGGTGGCGGGATAAGACCCAAGCGTCTTTCTGGGCGGGGAGTCAATTTGGTCGTGAAAAAGCATGTGGAGACCATCGGTTTGAACCCCGCTAAATACGGTGCTCACTCTCTTCGGTCAGGCTTTGCGACGGAAGCTGCCAAGAATGGTGCCTCCGAGAGAGAGATTATGCGACAGACCAGGCACCGGTCTCGTGAGGTAGTGAGGCGATACATTAAAGATGGTGGGATCTTCCGGAGCAATGCGGCTGAGAAGTTGGGGCTCTAGAAAAGTAGAAAATTCGACCTCGCGAGCTCACGAGGACGTGTTACTGATGTGGACTGAATACCTGAGGAGGATATTTTGAGGAGAAGCGAAGACCGACGAAGTGACCCACAATGGTTGATAATCTTCGTGAGTTCCCGCCTGACCGGACACATCGATTCAAATTTTACCGGGGCATCCAAGAATTTCCTCTACCGTGATGCGATGGCGAGCATCAAAGCGCTGGTGGGGCAATTTGTTGACGATCGACTCGCCGCAGAACCGGACCTGCTCGATACTGTCTATGGGCCTGAAGGAGAGGTGTGCGATCAATTCATCGAGGAACTGCTAAAATTTTGCTGGGATGAAAAGGGAATCGAGTGGCTCCTTCCGTATTCAAAAATGGATGCGTGGGGTTGGTAGACGATACAGGCTCATCAGGTAGCACCTAAAATATGCTTAGGCCGTTGGTCTGCCCCAATCACACTCCCTGATCTTCTTTACGACGAAACCGAACGCTGACCAAAGGGGCGTCCGGCTTTGCCTTGCTTGCTCTCGACCAACTACCATCCCCTCAAATAGCCTGCTTTCTATCCCATCGGATAGCTTGGCTGGTAACACATTTCGGACAAAAAACGGCTATTCGTCAGATCCCAAAAAACCGCTCCCTTATCCCGCGGCCGCCAGCCTCCGAGCACTTCATACGTGATCACGGTCCACATGCATTTTCAGGGGTGGAAATCGGAAAATGGCCCTGGTGACTATCTGAAAATTTTCAACCCGCCGGCTTTCTTCGCAAAAAGCCTTTTCGATGATCGAGGGGCCTTCTCAATAGCGGCGTCAAAAGGTCCGCTTGAGATCGAGCCCCCCTCAAAATGTATATTGTGGTCCGGATGGTGCGGGAGGAATATCGAATTTGTGCAGCGACACTGATGTTGTGTTCGCCCTTGCGTGGTCTAGGAATCACCTCGCGACCTTCGTTTTTTAAAACTATGCACTGGCATCTTCAAAAAGGGTTCTTGCCGACGCCCAGAGGTCCTGTGAGGTGCTTTTAAGTGCCGGCACGAAGTCTACCCTTTGAAAGGTCGAGAAATGCTTCACAAGCCGCCTGACGGGTTCGGCGAGGTATGCGCACCTAGCTTCCCATCCATCAAGGAAAAATCCGGGCTGGAAATCACCACAATGAAGTAGGACCAGGTCCTTCTCACCTCGACTTCTGGCAGCTTCCACAGCATCGGCGACCACAGAATACATGGCAGCTCGACGACGAGCCTTCAGACCGTTCATCAATTCGTTACCGAGGCTGACGTATTTGGTGCCTGTGTGGTCTTCGACATGGTGGGTGCCATCTTTCAATCGACGGACTGCAAGCCATGGGCTTTCTTTCAGCCGGCGCAGTTCGTTCTGGTCCACGGGATTGTGCCACACCATCAAATGAGTGCTTCTATTGACAGGAAGCTCGAAGCTCCAATTGTGAAGCCGCTCCCACCTTCGGGTCGAAATTTCTTCAGCTGCGGCGATCCCATAGATGTCGCTAAGATCAAACCGGGCAACGATCGTGGCACCAGATGAACACCACGAATTGAAGACGGTGCCGAGCACATCTTGAGTCATCTGTTGCCGGTGCTTCCATTTCCGCTTCATCTCATTCTCGAACCCAAACTCGACGAGGAGAACATCGGCGTGATCATCTGGAGCTGGAAGCTCAGGAAATCTCCCTTCCGTCTTGCCTTCATAAATCCAATCGAATCTATCCGGGTAGGCGCCAAGACCTCCATCCACTTCGAGAAGGATAGTCTTGTCTACGCTACGAATTTGAGAGGTCAGATTTACAGATTTCTCTATCCATTTTTCTACTTCATCAAAATCCCGTAAGGATGGAGAGTGGTACCCCATTCTTCCACTCTCCTGATCTTCATCACGAGTCCTATCTATCTCAATAGGAGGCGAATCAGATCGTCCATCTACGGGTTGTGCGGTATTGTGATTCCTATTAGCTATTATAGCTTCATAACCACGTCCTATAAGGTCTCTCTCTCTATGGGGACTATCTCCTTTCCTCGTCCTTGATGGACTTGGAGTTGGAGAAGAGGGAGTAGACGCTGTACCACCACCTTTTCCTTGGCCTGTTGGCCCTGGTCCGGTTAGTTGGTCATGTCCCACACCTGATAGGTCACCTTTCTTGTCTTGGCCTTCCGGCCGTGACGTGGAGGTGTTACCTCGGTTGGTATGGAACTCCTCTTTCAGAAACACGAAGGTTTCGTCTGTAAGGTATAAGGCGTCTTTGACCTTATGGGGTTCAAGAGCAAGGCCCTTGGGGCCAAGCTCGCTTCTCAACGTCTCCATGACCTTATCCGCTTCGGATGTGTCTGTGGGTACTATGAGAAGGTCATCGACGTACCAGATTTGAGCTTCGATGAGGGGCTCAATGGTCTGGGGTACGTCAGAAATCGTGTATTGTGCGAGAAGAGGGGACAGGGGATTTCCTTGGCAGATCCCTATCCCGTTCTGTCTTCTCGGATTTGAAATTCTTTGTCCGGCTTTGTTTATGGTCGGGAGGGTAACCAGTTTGATTGCCAACTCGATGTCTTTTGGTATCCAGATACCCTCCAAGGCATTTTGGATGGATTCGTGGCGTATGGACCCAAAGAAATCGACGATGTCCAATATCATCACGGTCTTTCCGTGGGTCACCTCTCTTGTCTTCTTAATAGCTTTCTGGACTCCGACCTCCTCATCGAAGTCAATTCGCCGCCGGCAATAGAAAGAGTTCGGAAGCCTTGTTTTTTCTTGATATCTTTCGAGAAGTGCAGCCGAGACGAGGTGGACGTCATGGCTGGGGATTTCGATGTCTCGGAGGGAGCCGTCATCTTTCTCGATTTTGGTCAAGAGGTTCGGATCCCATGTGGGATTTCCTTGTCGAAGATTAGCGAGAAGTTCTTCTCCATAACCTCGTTGCATCATCTTTTCGTATTCGACCCTGTCCAGACCATCAGCCCTTACGAGCCATGGCTTGCTCCGACTCTTGGCAATGTACTCGTCATAGACGTCGAAAAGGAGCTGTTGGTTCAACCAATCAATTAGATTCTTCATTGGTGGCCTCCCGTCTTGCTTTCAAAGGCAAGAAGCCATCCCTGTTCCAGAGCTTTCGTATCTGCAGGTCCGGGCACAGGATTGAGATCCAATTTCCAATGGTCGTCGAGGGCCCATCCTGTTTTCTGAGCTATTCTGAGAGCCTGGGGAAACATTTCGACGTATTGGTCGTCCCACTTCGCGAATCCACATTGAATTGTCAGATATCGAGGCTGGAGAATCGTGGACCACGCGGTGATGACGGCTTCAATTGCCTTCCAAAAAATATCTTTCGTCACCTCCTCCCAACACCGCCCGTAGACGCTGTGCCCACCGTCACCTAGCAAGGCGAGACGCTCCACGATGCCGGGGCAGGGTAGATGGAGGTGAATCAGATCGAAGACGTCACAAACGTCATCGACACAGTCCAGTTCAATCCTGCCGGCAATTTGGTGGAGGTCTTTTCTTGATGGGGCCAAAAGATTTGGCGTCAACAGATTGGGGAGCGTGGAGACGTATTCGTCAACCATCACGACGTGACGATCGAGGAGACGGCCGATGTGATAGGAAGCAGAAGACCTCGTAAAGATATGGAGGATTGCATCCCCTGGCTCTGTGTATGACCCCAGGACGGCTTCGAAGAGGGAGGGGCAGGTATCGTTCGGGAAAGATGTTGACGGCGCTCCTGCTTCCATTTGATGGCCCGGAGGCAAGGCTGAACCTGTCAACTCTACGACCGGGCATTTAAGACCTTCGACCATGTGCAGTCCCAGGACCTCCGAGACGATTTGGTCGGCTTCTCTCTTGGAGGAAACGTCCTGGAGGCGGTCTTTCACAATCTTTCGAAGGTAGGGGACGCGAATTCTCTTTAAGACGGAGGAATGCTTCATTGCTGGCCTCCCTCTTCAGCGCCGGCAGTCAACGCGGTGTAGGCATCCTCGATGTATCCCTGGTCTTCCAGCCATTCGGCCATCACGACGGCGAGGAGCTCCGACATGGGGACCCCAGTGTCTTCGGAGGCCCGCTTTAATCCTTTGTGGATGCTGACCAGCAGGTAAAACCCGATTCTCTTTTTCTGTCCTGAAATTCGCTGTCCAATATCAAACATTCTTAATGTCCTACTCATCGTAAATCTGTACTAACCCGTCGTATCGAAAGATTATTGACGGCGTTAAGAAACTGCTTTTCATCCAGTGAGCGAATGGGCCGGGAAAAAAAGTCCAACCAGATGCAAAATATTTTCTGATTTGGAAGAGGGGGAGTGACTGATTGTCAATGGCCGGAAGGGCGAGAGAGCCTCGACTTCAGATCTTTCATTCTGTGCTCAAGGACCGCAGTACGGGCAATGGAGCCACGAAAGGAGAGAAGGTGAAGCCTCCTTGCATATGCAAGGATTTAGTTATCAGGGCTGATATCTCAAAATCTCCCTGAAGCACTGGAGCCGTTGATAGGTCAAGGAAATTTTTCTGCTACTGGTCTTAAGTCCCGTCTGCTTTGGGCCCCTCGGCGTTGACAAATGCGTCAAGATCCTTGCAATTGGCAAAAGTGCCGGAAATATAGTTTCGTACTGCAGCGACTCTACTGTCTTCATCCCCGATGGTTTCGAGCGCACTCTTTTTCAAAACTTCTACGTTCTTCAGGAGAGAAGTTTCCCTGCTGGAAATCGGGTCCTGCTCGTTCGGGATTGGGCACCCTCGCTGTATTACGGAGATCACACTGCTTTTGGATGGCTGTTTTTTAAGCCGTCGATCGCCTCTGAATTCCAGCGCCCCGAATGATTTACCTCCATCGGTAGGCTTACTTCGCACAAACGCTTTTAAGGTGGTAAAAGCTCACGATCGGATCGTCGATCTGAAAAGTCAAAGAGAGCAGGATATTTGAAATATAGGGCTCAGGTGTAACAGGTGGGTGTAACAAAAGTGCTATTCCTTGTTACACTTGGGCGCGTTTTAAGGGTGTAATAACGGGTCCGGCGGTCTTGTCTGGGAAGGGGGTGCGCAAAGAAAAACCCTTGAATCCTTAATGTTTTCAAGGGTTTTAGCAAGTGACCCCGACAGGAATCGAACCTGTGACCTCCGGATTAGGAATCCAGCGCTCTATCCAACTGAGCTACGGGGCCTGGTGCTGACATCCTGATTCTTTTAACCGCGACCGGGGTCTCAGGCAAGGGAAGGAGATACGAGGCTGTCGTTTTTCCGTTCTAGAGAGGTGGTTAATTTCTTTCTGGAAATCGATTTATCAAGCAGGAGGATAACCATGGCCCTGGCGAGTCGAAAGATCGAACTTCGCACCGGTGTAACTCTAGACTACGTCGCCCAGGGAGACCCATCGGGTGTTCCCGTCATATTCATGCATGGATTGAGCGACTCCTGGCGCTCCTATGCGCCCATCTTGCCGCGCCTGCCGGACTCGATTAAGGCCTTCGCCTTTTCATTGCGGGGCCATGGCGACTCGGATCGTCCCGACGAGGGCTATGGCGTCGAGGATTTTGGAGGTGACCTGGAGGCGTTTATGGACGCCCTGCGCATCAATGAGGCGGTGATCGTAGGTCATTCGGGTAGCTCCCCCGTGGCTCAACGCTTTGCCATCGACCACCCTGAGCGCATATTCGGGCTGGTCCTGGTGGGGGCCTTTGCCGACATGACGACCGATCCCGCTATCCGGCAGTTCTGGGAGACTGGAGTCTCGCGGCTGGAGGACCCGGTCGACGAGGGGTTCGTGCGCGATTTCCAGGCCAGCGTCAAACCAATTCCCCCGGCGTTCTTCGAGACTGTCATTGAGGAGAGCTTGAAGCTCCCGGCGCGAGTGTGGAAAGAGGTGGTGTCCGCTACGATGAGGGACAAAGTCTTCGACGAAGTTCACAAAATCACGGTTCCCACTCTCATCTTTTGGGCCGACGCAGATGACTTTATCTCCCGTGAGTCTCAAGAGGAGTTGCGGGAGGCCATTCCCGAAGCCCGGTTGGTGACCTACGAGGATACGGGACATAACCTCCACTGGGAGGAGCCGGAGCGATTTGCATCGGATCTGGCTGAGTTCGTCGACAGGGAAATCGCTCCACGCCTTAGCGAGGCGGAACGGCGGATCTAGCCCGGAAAATTACCGGGGAGCTATGGTGCCAACTATTTTTGACAAACCCTTAATATGCGCTGCAGATTTCTGTACTCTTCGAAGACGGAGATAATGAGACTATTGAGGGAAGATTATGAATGGCTTCAAGTGGATGGCGGTAGTCACGACGATTTGTGTATTGGTCAGCGGCTGCGATGGGGGGACGGGAACACCGGACGATGAGCAGGGGGGCGATGAGGCGGTGGTCGTCGACGGCGCCGTCCCCGCTGAGGTGGAGGAGAAGCTGGCGGCGTTGTCGGATATTCAGTCCATGAGTGCCGACGAGGTGCTGGCGGCCTATGCGCTCGAGCAAGGAGACGACCTCGGCTATGATCCGCTGGATGCTCAGAATTTGAGTATTATCCAGGACTCGGCGATGGCGATGAACGCCGATGAGCTCCAGGTTTTTGAGGAATATGGCTTCGTCATCTCCGATCGATGGCTCTTTCCCACCTTCGGCTACGGGTACGTCAACCTCTACGCCGAGGACCTGCCAGTCTTTGTGTCGGCCGACTCCCTGCTCTTTGCGCTGCATCGCTCCTATTCGACGATCTTGCAGACTGTGGAGATGGAGGTGTTGATACGTGAGCTCACCGACCTGCTGGAGGGAATGCGCTCTGAGCTCGAGGCAGGGCAACTCGGCTGGGCGTCCCAACAGATCGTCGAGGACGTCGATTTTTATCTGGCAGTGGCGCTGAGTCTGCTCGACGGCGAATTGGTGGACACCGTGGCCGGGGCAGATTCGGCGATGGTCTTAGAATGGGTAAGTGCCGCCCATGAGGCGTCGGGGACTCAACAGATTAAGCTCTTCGGCGCCCGACGGGAGGTGGACTTTTCACAATTCAGACCGCGAGGCCATTATCTGGGAATGCCGATGCTGGAGAGGTATTTTCGGGCCATGATGTGGCTGGGGCGAATCGACCTTCGCATCGTCGAGCCCACGCCCCGTGGCGAGCTGATGGTGCATCCTCAGCAGGCCATGATCGCCGCCGGTCTGGTGGAGTTGATGACCGAAGCAGAGCGCCAGCGTTGGGAGCGCATCGACGCCACTTTGGAGGCCTTCGTGGGCGAGTCGGATAATATGAGGGTCGGCGATCTGGAGCGGCTGATGAGCGACCTCGAGTTGGGAAGCCCCGCCGAATTCGCCACCATCGATCCCCAGGAGATAGCCGATATCTTGAGCCAGGGAGATTACGGCGATCAGCGCATCTCCGGTCATATTATGAAGAACGGAGTCGCCGACGCCACGCTGCCCCTGGCCCACACATTTTTGCTCCTCGGTCAGCGCTACGTCGTCGACTCCCATGTGTTTTCCAACGTGGTCTACGACCGAGTCTCGACCAGCCCGCGACGGATGCTGCCCGACCCGCTGGACGCGGCCTTCGCGGCGCTCAAAAACGACCAGGCCCTGCAACTGCTGGAGGAACAACTGGAGCGCTACGACTACGCCGGGGCCCTGGCGGCGATGCGCTATCTCATCGACTCCCACGACGAGTCCTATTGGGACAAAAATATGTATACCTCCTGGCTGGGCGCCCTGCGGGCGCTGTCGCCGAAGGCCGACGAAGTGGCGGCCCCCGACGATCACGGCCTTCCCTCGGTGGCGGCCACCGAAGCCTGGGGTCGTCGAATCCTCAACACCCAGCTCGCCTCGTGGGCCGAGCTTCGCCACGATACGCTCCTATACGCCAAGCAATCCTACTCGTCGGGAGCGGTCTGCGAATATCCCGACGCCTACGTCGATCCCTATCCCGAATTCTATGATCGGATGGCCGCCTTCGCGGCCAATAGCCGTGCCTTGTTGAACTCCCTGGAGTTCAACAACGAGTGGTCGGCGAATCGAGTCGACAAATATTTCGTCAATATGGAGGAGGTCCATACGACGCTGGGGGAGATGGCCCATCGCCAGCGCAACCGTGAGCCCCTCGACGAGGAGCACCTGGAGTTTATCAACCGACAGGTCACCCTGATCGAGGGATGCGCCGGTCCCGACGGGATCTATGGTTGGTATGGCGACCTCTTCTATCTGGCGCAAGACGCCATCGACTTCGATCCCACCATCGCCGACGTCCACACCGCCCCCACCGACGCCGGCGGCAACCCCACCGGTGACGTACTTCACGTGGCCACGGGCTACCCGCGGCTGATGATCACCACCTTCGACACCTGTGACGGCCCCAGGGCATTTGCCGGGGTTGTCTCGTCGTATTTCGAGAAGCTCACCGACGACTACGACCGCTGGGACAACCAGCGCTGGGCCGACGAGATGGTCGACGAACACCCCGACGACCTGTGGTGGATGGACAATCTGGTGGTGCGTTGAAGTTCTATACCACGTCTACAACCCCTCCGGGGCGGCGACGATGATGGTCGCGATCAGAAGGGCCAGGATGGCGACCCAGAGGACGAGGGCGATGATCGTGGCTTTTTTTGCCTTTTCGGCCTCGTACCAGGTGGTGGGGCGGATGCCCTGGAAGAGGAAGGTCAGGACGCCGGCGAGGTTGATGGCCACCAGGTTGGTCACCGTCAGGAGGGCGGCGCCGTAGGCGGCGTCGTATTCGGCGCTCCCCAGCAAGAGGCCGACGGCGGTCAGGGGAGGCAGCAGGGCGACGGCGACCATCACGCCGATAAGGGCCGTGGAGACCCCGCGGGTCACCGAGAGCACCCCGGCGGCGCCGGCGGCCAGGGCCAGGGTGACGTCGCCGATATTGATGGTCGTTCTGCCGGCAATCTCATCGAGGGTGACGTTGACGTCGAGGACCAATCCCACCACCAGGGAGACCACGAGGACCAGCGCCAGCCCCAGCAGGTTGATCTTCAATGCCCTTCGCAGAAGCTGGAAATCCGCCAGCGTCGTGCCCAGGGCCAGGGCGATATTGGGGCCGATAAGTGGGGCGATGACCATGGCGCCGATGACCACGGCCGTGCTGTCGCGCAGCATCCCCGCGGCGGCGACGACGGTCGACAAAAAGACGAGGGTCAAGAAGACGCTGGTCACGCCGATGGAATCGGTGACATCCTCGTAGACCTCTTCGCGGCTGATGCGGGAGACCTCTTTGCCCTTGTCGTCTTCCGACTCTTCTGAATCACCGGTCTCCGGGCTGTCGTCTTCCTCGTCTTCTTCGTCGTCGTCGCCAGGACGGGGAAGGGTGGCCGCGACCTTGGAGATGACGATCCGATAGTCATCGGACCAGTCCAATTCATCGACCATTCGATCCAGGATTGCCTGGGTATCCTTCGTATCCACCAACAGGCGCAGAATCGGTGTGCCCTCTTCGTCGTGAAAGTGCCAGTCGTCGATGATTTTGTAGGTCTCGCGCAGCTCTTCCACAGAGGGAAGATCCTGGGCTTCTTGGGAGCGATAGATGTCGATCTGGCGCAATGCCACGGGTAGTTCCTCGACTCTGGATTGAATGTTCTGAGAAAATGCTCTCGCAGGGTAAAGTGTCTAGCACACGGCCTCAATCAATCATATTCACTGCGGCCGTGCACGAGGATGAGAAATGAATCAGATTTTTCGCGGAGGTGCGAGATGAAGAGAGTGGGACTGTTTTGTTGTGTAATCCTGGCGGCCTGTCAGAGCCCGCAGGTGGTCGATGACGAAAAGGAGGGGGGCGTGGAGGGAGCGATCGCCGAGGCGGATATCGTGGTGTTGCCCGAGGGGTTCGACGTGCAGGGGCATCGAGGGGCCCGGGGGCTGCGCCCGGAGAGCACGCTCCCCTCTTTCGAGGTGGCCCTGGACTTGATGGTGGACACCATCGAGGTCGATCTGCATCTGAGTAAGGACGATAGGCTCATCATCTGGCACGACCCCTTTATCGAGGCCCGAAAATGCTCAGTGCCGGAAGGGGTCGATTTGCCGGACCCCCAACGGCTGCCCTCGGACCATCCCGACCTGCTGGTGCGAAATCTGACGGCAGAGCAACTGGCGCAATATCAATGCCATCGAAATCCCGATCCCCAGCGATTTCCGGACCAGACCGACCAGCCCACGGCGATAGCAGGCGGCGACTATTCGATCGTGACCCTGACCCAGCTCTTCGATTTCGTCGACGAATACGCCGAATCACCAAAGAAGACAGATGGGCAACGACAAAACGCGCGAACCCTGCGATTTAATATCGAGACAAAGCGAGTGCCCGAACAGCCTGAATTTGTCGACGACGGCTTCGACGGAGAGAGTCCAGCCACCTTCGAGCGTCGTCTGGTGGAGCTCATCGAGGAGCGAGGACTTCAGGAGCGAGTGATGATGCAGAGCTTCGATCACCGGTCGCTGTGGGCGGCGCGCACCCTGGCGGGCTGGCTGGAGTTGGCGGTCCTCGACCGAGAGATCGAGACTCCCTTTGAGATCTTTCGCGAGCGGGGGGCGACGATCTGGTCACCTCGGGCCAGGCTGGTGGATTCGACGAGCCTGAAGGATGCTCAATCGGCGGGGCTTCGAGTCATCCCGTGGACGGTCAACGACGCCGTCGAGATGGAGCGGCTCATCGGGCTCGGCGTGGACGGGATCATCACCGATCGGCCCGATCTTCTGGTCAAATACCGATACGATCAGGGTGGCGAGCAATCATCGTTGGGCAGCAGGGCGCCTATTCCGGAGGCAAGGGGAACCATAAAATGAATGGACATCTGGTATTCGTAGACATCGGCGTGTTCCCCGATATGGAGGAATTCCAAAAATTCGCCAAGGTGGGCGCCTGTGCCCGAAAATGAGCCCTGAATGGCGTTACCCTGGAGGTGGCGGTGAAGGGTCATATCTCCCTCGGCCACGACGGTACCGGCCAGCCCAAACTCGGGAGTCTCAGGGATGCTTCCCAGATATTCGCCGGAGTCCAAATAACCCTGAAGGGTGGCGCCCAGGCCCTGATCGTGGTCGGCCATCTTAATCGTAATGGCGCCGTCTTGTTCATAGGCAAACATGCCGCCATAGCTGCTCAATCGCAGGTTGAGCCCGCCGCCGCTGACCTGGGCGTCAAAGAAGCAGCCACACTCACCGACACGTATCTGGACTCGATCTTCGAGATCCGTGCCGGCGACGGTGGCCTCAATGGTGACTTCACCCGATGTGGATGGGGCCTGGAAATAGCCGGTATCATCGATAGTGCCGGCGCCGGCCGACCAGTCGACCCGGGCCGTCGGGTCGGGGTAGGCCAGGTCGGCCTTTAGTTGGAGCGAGCCTCCCTCGGGGATGCAGCGGTGACGAGGGGTGATCTCGAGATCGATCTCGTTTTGGATTGAGATCAACTCCGCCCTCACCGGCGGTGAACAGAGGGGATCACGAAGGCCCGTCTGGGCTCGGCTGGAGAGCAGAAGAAAGACCGGGAAATCGTCATCTGATTGGGGAAGGGTCAGCTCGATGCGCTGGCGATCGTCGGAAGGGGTATGGGTGTCGAGGACCTCCACCGCATCCGGATAATGCCACTGACCTCGTTGGTTGTGGGCATTTTCGATGATGCCGCTTAGCTCGATGGTATCACCGGGAAAGGCCACACGCCGCCTGGGATCGACGAGGACGTTGATTTCGTGAACGGTCACCGCCTCGACGAGACGGGAGCCGAGTGGATCGGTAGCGGTGGGAAAATGATCCTGGGAGGCGGTGATGACTACTCCGCCGGCGCCGGTGGAGATCGGTTCGTATTCGCTGCGCTCCGTGGGAAGCGGGCCATCACGACAGACCTCTACGGCGTGGTCGCCGAGCAGTCCGGTCACGGCGCCGTGGTATTCGATGTCGAGCCAGTGCAGTTGGTGGATCCCGATATCGGGCCAGGGGCCGGGGGTGATGACGCAGAGGCCGGAGTCGCCCAAGATTTCCTGGTTGAGCACAGAGGCTGCGTTTTCAAAGACGAAGTTTGAGATACTGTCGATGAACTCATCGCCCAGGGTATCGGCTGATGTCTCCAGAAATTTTCGCAGGTATTGGTCCAGGCTATCGGCGACGTTGGCTGATGGGGAGGAGACTCCGCCGGGCAAAGAGGAGATGGCGAAGATTGCGGAGATGAGGGCATCCATAATATCGGCCGGAGCGTCCCACCCCGGCGACACGGCGGTCACCCTGTAGGGGCCCCAGTTGCCGCGGGTGAGAAAGTCCTCGTTGAAGTCTGTTTGCAGATCCTCAACCTCCGGAGCGGTCAGCTCTCTGGGGTAGAGGTTGGCGTGGGCGCTGGTCATCAATGTATCGACCGCCAGAACGAGACTGATGATGGCGGCGACCACCGCCGAGGGGCCGGGGATGGTCCCCAATAATCCCACGGCCAGCCCTACTCGTTCGACGCGCTCGCCATGGGATTCGGCACGTCGTGCTTTACGCATATAATATGATAATTCGCGATAATTACCGATCTTGACCTCCATCGGTCCGTTGAATACGGAACATAAGCCCTGCTGGGTCTGTCCGACCTTGCCTTGAAGCAGGTTTGTCGGGGTGGAAAAGTCGATATCTAAATCGGGATTATCAGCCACCAGATCTTCGACTGCCTGGCGGCGCAGGACCAGGTTGTCGAGATGACCGGAGGCGGCCAGGACGGCTTCGGCAAATTGGAGATCCTCGTCGGTGTGGTCGACGGGGAGCGTATTATTGTCCAGATGAGCCTGGAGTGAGTCGGGGTTGTCGGGATGATTGAGGGTCCAGAGTTGGATCGCCAGGGGGATGAGCGGGGCGGGAAGGTCGTCGACGTCGGCGTCAATCAGGTCGTCTACGTCATAGCCGAAGGAAGCGGCCAGGGCCCTGGCCAGGGCCGACGAATTGTCGATCAGGTCTTGCAGGGAGCCAGGCGCCGGATCGAGAGCTTCGACAACAAAAGATATCTCATCGTCGCAGGAGACTTCGCCATCGGTGAAGTGCAGATGCATGAGTCCTCCGTCGATGCCGTCAGGGTGTACGGGGGCGGAGAAGAAGTAGCCCTGGTCGTTGCGATAGACAGGCAAAAAGAAATTCGCCTGGCCCTCTTGATCAAGGCGCAGCTCAACCCCAAAAGCGGTGGGGTCGAAATTCTCAAATTCGAGGTCGACCTCCACCTTCTCAAAGGGAGAGGCCTTCGATGTGGACAGCGCCACTGCCTTACAACCCGGGGGAGGAAGCTCTTTTAACTCGGTGGGGTCGAGATACTCGGTCAGCCCCCCGTCATCATCGCCGAGGAAATCAGAGCAACTGGTGATGCCCACAAGGAAGAGGAAGAATAGAAGACAGAAAAATACGCCGCATACGCGATGCATAGATCGTTGCCCGGGTCCCGAGTCACTCCAGTGGTAGAAATGGCGTTACTACTACTGCAGATCTGTCGCTACGACAGGTCCCCCATGGCTCGCCGATACGGCTTATTGATGGCGTTGAGAGAAGAGGATTGTACGTACGGTTTGCGAGGATTTCAAATCGTCCATTTCTTCTTCGGAGACGCCGGCGCAGGGGGGGCTGCTGTGAGGGCCAGGGATAGTAAGCTTTTTGTGTCGTTACGTTTATTTTCGCGGCAGAGACTTGCAACAAGTGAGGTGTATTAGTGATATTGATTAAAGCTTGAATCGAATACAACTTAGCGGTCATTGCACATGATCGGTGGCTTTTTGTCCGCGATTGGAAGGGGGCCGATCTCATTGAAACTACGCAGTAGAGATGTGGATGAGTGGTGACGATAAGCGGCAGGATGAACGTAAACGAGGTGGCGGCGCCACAGGATCTCGGAATCTACCTTTTGAGACCATCGTCGAGACGATCAACGACGGTATCTTAGTCTGCCGGATCAACGGTGAGATCATCTACGCCAACCCGAGCATGGCGGCGATGCTCGGGTATTCGCGAGAGGAAATGGTGGGGCGGATGCTCTTCGATTTTATGGAGCCTCAGTGGGCCGAGGGGGCCAGGGAAAACCTGCGCCGTCGCCGTGAGGGCGTCGAAGAGATGTTCGATCATCAATTTCGCCACCGTCAGGGCCACGGGGTGTGGGCGTTGGTGTCGGCCAAACCAATGCTCGATGAGCATGGCGAGGAATGGGGATCGCTGGTGGCGATACAGGATATCTCGCGGCGAAAGGAGGCCGAGGACCAGGTGCGTCAGGCCCGTGATGAATTGGAGCAGCGCGTCCAGGAGCGAACCCTGGAGTTATTGGAGGCCAATGAGCGTCTCCAGTCGGAGGTGGTGGTGCGTCGGGAGGCCGAGCAGCTGGCCCGGGAGGCCAGTGAGGCCAAGAGCACCTTTTTGGCCAATATGAGCCACGAGCTGCGCACCCCGCTCAATGGCGTCATCGGATATACGGAGCTCATCCAGGAGGAATTGGAGTATTGCGTCGACGATCCGGGCTCGATTCCCTTGGACAGCATCAGCCGAGATCTGGAGAGAGTCCATCAATCAGCGGATCACCTCCTGGCGTTGATCAATGATGTGCTCGACCTGTCGAAGGTGGAGGCGGGGCGAATGAATTTGCACGTCAGCCCCGTGCAATTGGAGCAGATCATCGAAGAGGTGGTCACCACCGTCGAGCCCCTGGCCCGGCGGGCGGGCAACCACATCGAGGTCGACCATGGCTTTGAGGGCCAGCTGGTGTCGGACCAGAAAAAGATAAAGCAGATCTTGATGAACCTGGCTGGAAATGCCGTCAAGTTCACCGACCAGGGGACGATCTCAATTCGAACCCGGCCGGCCACCGTAGGGGGACGACAGGGGCTCAAGATCGAGGTGGAGGATACGGGAAGCGGGATCCCGGAAGAGGAGATCGACCGACTCTTCGAGCCCTTTACTCAGGCCGACGAATCGCTGACTCGCCAGCACGGCGGAACCGGGTTGGGGCTGACGATCTGCAAGCGGTTTTGCGAGATGCTCGGCGGCGCGATCAAGGTCGACAGCACGATCGGTGAGGGGACGACGTTTTCGATTCTTTTGCCCACCGAACAGCGGTCCTCACTGGAAGAGCCATCGCAAGGGGAGGCGGAACGGGCAGTGGATGCCGACCCGGCCGACGTCGACCTCGAGGCAGAAGAGGAGGAATCGCATACCCGGGTGCTCATCATCGACGATGACCCGGCGGTCCACGATCTGATGCGTCGATTTTTACACCCTCAAGGGGCTCGCATCTTTTCGGCGTTCAGCGGTCGGCAGGGGATAGAATTGGCCGGGGAATTACAGCCCGAGCTGATCTTACTCGACGTCATGATGCCCGGCCAGGATGGATGGTCCGTGCTCTCAGAGCTCAAATCTGATCCCCAGTTGGCGTCCACGCCTGTGGTGATGGTGACCATGGTCGATGAAAAGAGTATCGGCTTTGCCCTGGGGGCTACTGATTATCTGCTCAAGCCCGTTCAACGGGACCGGATTATCAAGGTCTTGAAAGTGGCCAAGAAAGAAAAATGAAAGGAGGAACCAGATTTAGTTGGCAACAATTTAGGACGATAGAGTGTGCTGATAGCCCGTTGGATGGTTGATAAACGAAAGGAGTAAGATCTTGGAAAAAATTCAAAGAAACGGCAAGGGGTTGGGTTACCGCGTGGTCGGACAGGGGGATCAGGACCTGGTATTGGTCCACGGCTGGATGGTCGACGGCACCGTCTATGACGACCTGATCGAGGCCCTCGACGGGGACTCCTTTCGCCTCATTGTCCCCGACCTGCGGGGCGCTGGAGCGTCCGAGAGTTGCGACGATTTCGAATTGACCAGCTATGTGGAAGACGTCATCGCCGTGGCCGACGACGCCGGGGCCCAGACCTTTGCATTGGTGGGTCATAGTATGGGGGGCCAGATCGCGCAGTTACTGGCCAGCCGCCACCCGGGACGTGTCGATTCGCTAATCTTATTATGCACGGTGCCGGCGTCGGGGATGGAGCTTCCCGACGAGGCAGATCAACTCTTCGCCAATAGTGGAGAGGACCGCCAGAGCCAGCAGACGATTCTGGAGATGGCTTGCCTCGAGCTTCCCGACGAGGCAAGGGAGCGTCTGTTAGACGCCGCCGGACAGATTCCCGCCACCTGCATTGAGGCCTCTTATCGAGCCTGGACAGGGGGGGGATTCGAGGATGAATTGGCCAAGATCACCGCTCCCACTCTGGTGGTCGGAAGCGACGACCCCTTTTTGCCGCCGGAGTTTTTGAAGGCGACTGTGGTCAAACCCATTGCCAACGCCATCTTCGTCCACACCGCCGGGGCCGGCCATTACGTCCAGGTCGAGCGGCCCGAACAGACCGCGCGGGTCATCGAGAAGTTTTTGGTGGCCAAGACCACCAGGGAATGAGTTGTTGCCGGAGTCAATGGAGCCAAGGAGGTCTTATGGAGTGAGTTTATGGGCATCGAGAAGACGCAATTTTTCGAGGCCTCAATAAGAAGCGGTATTGATGAATTTAATTGGTGGTAAGGAGTCATACGATGAGACAATTGCTGAAAAATAGACGGGCAGGTTCTTTTCTAGGTGTTCTGATTTTGCTGACCGGGCTGGTGGCCTGTGGAGAGGTCGATGACACCACAGACGATCTGGAGACGTCGGCAGCGGCGCTGACCGATGGGGCGGCCCAGACGGCAACCACGAAGGACAACCAGGACATCGCCTTTAAGGTCTACGGTCAGGGGGAGCAGGATATCGTGCTCCTCCACGGCTGGATGGTCTCCAGCATCGTTTATGACGAACTGATCGATTATTTCTCAGGCGATGACTATCGGGTCATCGTTCCCGACCTTCGCGGCACGGGGTTGTCGGATAAGCCAGATGGAGGATATTCCCTGGAGGCCTATCTGCGCGACCTGGAGGCCGTCGTCGAAGCCTCGGGAGCCACGGACTATGTGCTTGTGGGTCACAGTATGGGCGGGGCCGTGGCCCAGCGGGCGGCGGCGCGATTTGACGGCGATCTGAGAGGGCTGGTCTTGTTGTCTCCCGTGCCGGCCTCAGGATTTCCTCTTCCCGACGACGTCTACGGACTCTTCTCGGCTGCCGCCGACGATGCGGATCTAAAGCGATTCATCCTCTTGATTTCCTCCATCGATATGGATCCGGACACCCTGGAGGCCATCGCCGCCGACGCCGATAATATCCCGCCCAAGGCGGTGCTTCAGTCCCTCGACGCCTGGGTGGAGGCCGACTTTCTGGATATGGTCTCACAGATAAGCGCCCCCACCCGAGTGGTGGTCTCCGATGACCCCTTCATGCCCGTGGAGTTTTTGCAGGCTGCCGTGGCCGATCCGATTCCCGGCGCCCACCTGGAGTATTTCCCGGGCGCCGGTCACTACCTTCAGGTAGAAGCGCCTGAACAGACAGCGGCTAAAATCATCGACTTCGTCGATGGTCTTCCCTGATCTCTAGCTATTGACCAATGCAGGTGGTCGGCCATGGTGGTCGGCCGCCTGCTCATTTTTTTGCCAGGAAGAAGCAGTGCAATGAAAACTATACTTCTCGTCGAAGATAATGAAATGAACCGCGATATGCTTGCCAGGCGGTTGCGGCGCCGTGATTTCGAGGTGATCATGGCCGTCAATGGGGTGGAGGCCGTGGAGAAGGCTCGGGAGGCGAAGCCGGACCTGATCCTTATGGACCTGGGCCTTCCCTTGATGGACGGGTGGGAGGCTACGAGCAGAATCAAGGCCGATGAGACCACCGCCGATATTCCACTGATCGCCCTGACGGCTCACGCCCTGGAAAAAGACCGACAGCGAGCTTTCGATATCGGTTGTGACGCCTTCGAGACCAAACCGGTAGCGCTCAAGCGCCTGTTGGGCAAGATCGAAGAATTGATCTTTTGAAGCTGCTCCTTTTTTTGAAGCAGTGCAGATGATGAGAAGGGGAGGAATTATGGCCGCCATCTCTGGCACGGCCTCGCGCGGCAAAGAATGCGTCTCTGGCAGCAAGGGGCGCATTTTTTTCGGTGAGTTCTGCTCCGTGGAGCACTCTGAAATCGGCCAGGGGTATATGCGGTAACGGTTTAAGGGGGGTGGAGCAAATATTGCATGGTCAGGTGGCAAGTATTAATCGTCCCCCGGGGCGATCGTTAGTCCGTAGCTGAGTCGTGCATGAGCCAGAAGTCCAAGAGCAAACATCCCGGCTGGGCGGGGAGACCTCGGTTAGCCACCCAGTTGAGCGTATTGTTGGTGGTGATCGGCTTCGTGCCCCTGCTGGTGACCAATGGCATTGGCTACCTGTCGAGCCGAAATGATGTCGAGAGACTGTCTACTCAGGCACTGCACAATTCGGCCCACGCCGTGGCGCTGCAGACCGAGGTGTTCATCGAGGAGAAGGGCCGGATTGTGCCCTCCCTGGTGGCCGGCAACCGGCATCTCCAGGATACGGTGGCCCAGGCGTTGAGGGACCACAATATGGGGTCGCCCAGCAAAGGGACCACGGCTCTCGATATTCATCTGATGGCCAAGGCCCGACAGTCGGAGCGGTTGGCCGAATATTATGTGCTCTCTCCCCAGGGGGAAATGCTGGGGTCGTCGGAGCTCACCGCTGCTCGAGGGGAGATACGGCGCGACGGATGCCTGGAATTGTGGAAGTCCAGGGCCCCAGCGAAGATGGAGAGTCGTCAGGAGATGCCGACCTACCTGGTGGCTCACCCGGTGAGCGACCAATACGGGGTGACGATCGGGATTTTTTGTGGGCGCTTTAATTTCGACTTGAGCGAGCGCCTGCCCCGGTGGTCCTCGGCGGAGTTGGAGGCGACCAATTTTCACCTCGTCGATGAGCATGGCCAGGTCCTCTGGAGTTCCGCCGAGGCCATGGATAAGACGCTGGTGATGGAACAACTCAACGGCGATCTCACCTGGCAGGGAAGTCACGAGGACTGGAAGGGGGAGGAGATGTTGGTGGCCGTGACCTCCGTAGACGGGGCTCCCTGGGCGGTGGTGGCAGAGATTCCGAGCGCCAAAGCTCTGGCCTCTCTATTGGCACTGCGTCGACGGGCGGTAGGTCTGGCCGGGTTTTTTGCGGCGTTGGTGTTATTGACCACGGTCATCGCTGTGCGGCGAAATTTGCGTCCCCTCGAAGATCTGGTGGAAGCCACCGAAAAGATGCGCTCCGGTCGCCTGGCTCAGGCCGTAGAGGTCCGAGGGTCGGCCGAGATCGCAGGGCTGGCCGAGGTCTTCAACGAGATGAGTCGGGAAGTCTCCACTCTCCATGAGACTCTTGAAGAGCGTGTCGAAGAGCGGACTCGTGAGTTGCATCACAAACAGCAATTCATCGAATTGGTCTTCGACTCCATGGAGGAAAATCTCATCGTCGTCGATGAAGACTTCGTTGTCCTCAAGGCCAATCAAGCGGCTCGACAGACCTATCAGTCCCCACTGGTCGGAAGTCGTTGCTACCAGATACTCATGGATCGCGACTCGGCCTGTGGGGGATGTCCCGTGCCGACGGCGATCGAGGCGGGCGAACCCTTCGATACAGAGCGGGTTCTCTATTATAGAAAAGAGCCCGAGATCATTTCCTTTCGAGGGTTTCCGCTGCCCGGCAACGGCAACAAGACTCCCCGTAAGATGTTGCTCGTGTCGCGAATCATCACGGAGGAGAAACAACGAGAGCGGCAGATGGCGCACCATGAGAAGATGGCCGCCTTTGCACTGCTGGCGGCGGGCACGGCCCATGAAATCGGCAATCCCCTGGCGTCGATCAAGGTCCAGGTGGAGATGGCCCGCCGCTATGAAGATGAGGAGCTGATGGCCGAGACCCTGGAAGTGGTGGGACGAGAGGTCAATCGAACGGAGCGGCTGCTGCGGGAGATGACCGGGTTTGCTCGGCGGCGGACCAATGAAGAGAGCCTTATCTGCATCAATCGAGTGGTCGACGATGCGCTGAGATTGCTGACCCACGACCCGCGAAGCAAGAGTGTGACCCTGGAAAAACGACTGGGAAGCGATCTTCCTGCGGTGCATGTCGACGACGACAAGGCATTACAGGTGTTGTTGAATCTCGGGATCAACGGGATAGACGCCGCGCAAGAAAACGGGACGGTCATCATCGAGACCTCGGCCGATGACGAGGGCGTCAAGGTCTGTGTGTGCAATACTGGCCCGCCGATTCCCGAGGAGATTCGAAGTCGGATTTTTGATCCCTATTTTACGACGAAGCCAAAGGGGAAGGGCACCGGGCTCGGTCTGTTTGTGAGTCGCCGATTGACCGAAGAGATGGGTGGGGAGCTGGTATTGGAGCCGACGCCCTCACAGGGGAAGACAGCGTTTGTTGTCATGATTCCGAAGGCAGAGAAAAGGCAATGAAGCGAATTCTAGTGGTCGATGACGAAGAGGTCTTCCGAAAAAACCTGGTCCGCTTTCTCAGCGATCAGGGCTATCAGGTATCGGAGGCTAACGACGGGCAAATGGCGCTCGAGATATTACGAAGCCAGGACTTCGAGTTGGTTTTGTCCGATATCCGCATGCCAAAAGTCGACGGTCTGGAGCTTCTTCAGACGGTGATCTCCGAGCGTCCGGAGACAGCGGTGATCTTGATGACCGCTTATGCCTCGATCGATACGGCGATCGAGGGCTTTCGCACCGGGGCCTATGACTACGTCTTAAAACCGGTCACTCTGGAAGACGTGTCCCATAAGGTGGAAAATGTACTTCGCCAGATTCGGCTGCGCCGAGAGGTGCACCGCCTTCGTCGAGAGCTGCGTCAGCGGCTGGGGTTTGAGGGGATCGTCGGTGAAAGCCAGGCCATGCAGCGGGTCTTCGAGCTCATCGAGCAGGTGGCCAAGTTGCCGACGACGGTGTTGCTTACCGGGGAGAGCGGCACGGGCAAGGAGCTAGCGGCTCGGGCGATTCACGAATGCTCCGATGTGGCGGACAAGGAGTTTTTGGCGGTCAATATGGGGGCCATGTCTCCAGAATTAATCGAGGCTCAGCTATTCGGCGCCGAGAAGGGAGCTTATACGGGAGCAGACCGAAACCGAGAGGGGATCTTTCAGGCCGTCCACGGGGGCACGGTCTTTCTCGATGAGATTGGCGAGATGCCCCTGGAAGCCCAGGCAAAGTTGTTGCGCACCGTGGAATACAAAGAGATTCTGCCCCTGGGGGCCAGTCGGCCGGTGTCGGTGGACTTTCGCCTGGTGGCGGCGACGAATAAAGCTCTGGAAGAGATGGTCGAAGAGGGGACCTTCCGACAGGATCTGTATTATCGGCTCAATATCTTCCGCATCGAATTGCCTCCCCTTCGCAGCCGCCGCGAGGATATTTCGCCATTGATCGAGCATTTCGCCACCCGACATGCCAACCAGCTTCGCAAACCGGTGCCCACCTTCACCAACGAAGCGATGAAGGCGCTCATTGCCTATGATTGGCCCGGTAACGTTCGCGAACTCTCCAACGTGGTGGAGCGGGCGCTCATCTTGACCACGGACGATACGGTGACCCTGGACCATCTGCCCGTCGGTTGCGGCAATACAATGAAGTCCTCACCTACGAGCCTATCCAAGGTGGTCGAGGAGGCGGAGCGTAAGCATATCCGAGAGGTCTTGCGGGTCGTCGAGGGAAGCCGGACCCAGGCCGCAGAACTGTTGGAGGTCGACACGGCCACCCTCTACCGGCGTTTGAAGAAATACGAAATCTCTTAGAGCAGCGGTTCAATCAGGTGTTTCGTGGCAGCTATCGCAGGCCGAGCAAGAGCCGGTGGAAGGCTGAGCCAGTCCTAAGAATTGGGCGAGGGAGGGCAGGGTGGATTGACAATCGACGTCGGTGTTCCGGGGCAGGCCCTGTTCGCTGACGGTCAGCGAAGGGGGGGGGCGGAGGTTGGATGATAGCAGGTTGGACAGTCTTCGCTCGGCGGCCGAGGGGTTGAGTTTGCAAAGGCGCCTGAAGAGGCGGTGCTGGTGGCGCAGTAAAACGCATCCCATCTGGTAGAGAAAGTCCTCGTTGAGCGCCAATACTCGTCGAATTTCCTTTCGGCAAATGGCGAGGACCGTCGTCTCCTCGGTAGCCAGAGCGCTTGTCGAGGAGGGGGTGCCGCGAATCATCTCCGCGAAGGAGGCCAACTCCCCGGCGCCCAGCGTGAAGAGGCCCGTGGGCCAGTTGGCCACTGATTCGTGGAGAATATTGAGGCGCCCCTCGACGATGACGAAGATGAAAAAGGTCTTCATTCCCGCCAGCCAGACCGGCGTGCCCGGCGAGAAGTGCAGCAATTCGCTGCGAGTGGCCAGAGTGCGGTGCTGGCGGTCGTCGAGGTCAGCAAAAATGGCGAGTTTGCGTAGGCAATCCAGTTTCTTTTCGCGGCCTGTCTTCATCTCATGACCTCTGGACGACACAATAAGGTGAGGCCCCCCGGACACGGTGTCCAGGGGGCGAAGAGGGTTGTCAGCGGTTGTCGCGGGCCACGATATCGGCCTCGCTGTCGGTGCCGATGGACACGGGAAAGCTGACGTGGTGGAAGCGGTTCGACGAGTGAGCGTCAAAGACGCCGAACCCGGCGGTGACCGCCTGGCCCTGGTGCAGACCGGACAGATCGAGGTCACTCTCCGAGCCGTCGATGGGGCTTCGGAAGATGACTGTATAGGTATTGGTCAGGGGCTGCCAGATGCTGAAAGCGTTGGTGGCACCGCGAACCTCCGTGCCGTAGCGCAGCACACGGCGGGGGAGCATATCGCCCTGGGAGATGAGGTTGGGATCGAGGGGAAGGGCGTTGCGCTCCGGGCCTTGAGTGATCAGGGGATAGGCCTGAGACCAGGCCGCGGCCACCTCACGCTCGTCGGGATCGACGGCGCCGGTGGGCAGGGCGTGGAAGCCGGTCTTGGAGACGTCATACATCCAGGCGTAATCGCCGAGGTTGACCACCTCGCTATTGCCGTCTCGCCAGACGTGATCGACGGAGTCGTAGAACAGCTCATGCGCATCCTCGGCCTGGTCGGCGGGATCCTGGCTGAACCAGTAGTTGACCCCACCCTGACCGCTGTGGCGATACTCCATGATATAGTCGTTGCTGGCGCCATACATCGTTGCCGATCGTGGGGCGCGATATTGCCATAGATCGAGGAACCGTCCGTCGGCGCGAGCGGCGGCGACCTCGGCGGCGTCGGGGAGCTTCGACATATTTCGCATGCTGGAGTGACAGGCGGCGAAGCAGCCGATCTCGTCAAAGGAGGCACCTTCGTCGTCGCCGAATGCATAAATCTCGGACCCTTCAGGGGCCATCATGACCGCCATTCGATCTTCGTAGCTGAAGAATTCATGATCATCGAGGTCCTCCGGTGAGTTGATCTCGGAGTCCTTGGCGACCGTATTTCGCTGCCATTCACCATCGAGAAATTGGAATGTGCCGTTGTCGTGCATATATCCGTCCTTGTCGATGTCGCAGAACTGGCAACGCAAGCCAGCCTGCATCATACGTGCCAGCAGGGTGCAGTGATTGAGATCTGGCCAAATTCAGGGCTGAATAGGCCGACGGGGCGGGAAGATTGGTCCTTTGATACTGGGCTGTCCTCTGGTGGAGAGGAGGCGATAGCCAGCTTCATTTGCAGCGCTGCGAATAGACCGCTGGTGGTGTCGCAACTCTGCAACTGCACTCCATGGGTGGCATGGCGGTCGATCGATTAGATTGGCATGCCCTCATCTGATTGGGCTGAAAAACTCACTAGATATCAGGGGGATAGGCCTGAGGTGCTCAAAGGGCGGAAAAGTTCTGGCCGGTGTGGAACACACCTTGCTTAATAAGAAGGCGCAGACAATATGTGACTCAACCCCAGTAGGAGGATTGTGATGAGAAGTCTCAAGATTGGAAATACACTGGTCTTCTTCATAACCATGACCCTCGTGCTCTCCATGAGCGTGTTGGTCTTTGCCGACCGGCCGGAGAAGCCCGATAATTACGATCCCACCGACGGTTGGAGGATTCCACCACCGGTAAAAAATATTGAGAACCCCGTGGAAGCAAACGACCAGAATATTGCCCAGGGCAAGACCTCCTATGAGCGCAATTGCCAATCCTGTCACGGAGACAATGGCCAGGGGGATGGACCCGACGCCGATGGGTTGGATGACTTCCCCGGCGATTTTACGGATGAGGCATTCAAGGCGCTTCCCGAGGGAGTTTTATTTTTCATGATCAAGGAAGGCAAAGACGATATGCCCGCTTTCAGCGGCGATCTCACAGATCCTCAGATCTGGCAGATCATCAGGTATGTGGAGACCCTTGAATAAGAGTCTTTGGATTCCCTGCAAATCGACGGCCCCGACGCTTTGATGAAAGCGTCGGGGCCGTTTTTCTCTGCCCGCTGGCGACCGGTGGTTTCGCAGAACTGCGACAATCTTTGACCCTGTCTTGCAGTCCTGCACGTTCAGTCAGAACGATGAAATGAAGGGCGAGAATTTACCGCGGAAGTCTCCGGTCATTTGGTCATGAAGACAGGGCTTTAGCGGTGCTCCGGGCCAGGGTGCGACGTCTTTTGGCTTCCCATCGATTCTACGGAACGCCCTTTGCAAAGCCTCCCCGGCGAGCATGAGTCGGCAGCGGTCGATCTCAAGAACCAAAAAAGCATTACTCCAATACGGAGGTTGAGGACGATGAAAGCATTGAAGCTCATAATCCCGGCGATGCTGTTGCTCTTCGCAGCCTGCGTCTACGACTACGAGGAACCAACGGAGATACCCGACTTCGATGAGATGGATCCCATCTCCCTTAGCGAAGATGTGGTGCCAATCTTCGAGGCCAATTGCGTCGTTGCCGGTTGTCATGGAGAGGGTGGGGTTCCCCCTGTGTTGACCGCTGAGCAGGCCTATAACGACCTGCACGACTTTGAGCAGGTCGACGTGGACAACCCGCAAGACAGCATCTTGTATCAGCGCATGACCGATTCGGCGCGACCCATGCCGCCGGCGGGGGTGCTGCCACAGGATGATCTCAACACCGTGCTGGGATGGATCGCCCAGGGTGCTCAAGACAACTAGAGGGAGACGTTATGACCTGTCTGAAACCTTTTTCTTATCTCATAAGCATGAGTTTACTCGCGGCGATCCTGGTTTTCCCGGCCACAGTGATGGCGGACGAAGAAGAGGAGGAAGATTGGGGTGAGTGGGGCGATGAATACGCGGCCTATCTCTCCGATGAGCCGCCCACCTTCGACGACAATATGCCCGTGGTCGACACCTTTAACGAAAGTGTGCTCATCACGAGCCAGACCATCGAGCAATTGGGGCACAAGAGGTGGGGGTTCAATATCCAACATCGCATGGGCGAGCTGGGCACCGACTCGAGCAACCTCTTTGGGATCTATGCGCCGGCCAATATTCGGCTGGCCCTGAAGTTTGGAATCCATGATCGGGTTCAGCTGGGCGTTGGATCCACGAAGATGGGCACCCAGCAGGATTTGAACGCCAAGGTGATCCTACTGCGTCAGACCACACCGGGCGGAATGCCCGTGTCGCTGTCCTATTATGGCCAGACGACCATGCGAGCAGGCCCGTCGGAGAATTTCGACAAATTCTCACATCGCTTTGGTTACCTCCACGAGTTGATGGTGGCCCGGAAGTTTCACGAGCGTTTGTCCCTGCAGGCCACGGCGAGCTTTACCCACTTCAACCTCGTCAATAGGCAAAATGGCTATCGGCACGACAACCTGGCGTTGACGCTTATCGGGCGAGTGGGGCTGACCAGCCGGATGGCGTTGGTATTCGAGATGGGGCAGGGGCAGTTGTTGTCCTGGGCCTACCCGAGCGAAGCGGCGGCCCGTTCCAAACCCCTCCTGGGACTGGGAGCAGAGATGCTGACCACGGGCCACGCCTTCCAGGTCTTCTTGTCCTCGACCATTGGGATCTTGAGAAACGACATCTACGTCTACAACCCCCATAGCCTGACGGATGGGACGGTTTTCCTAGGGTTTAATATGACCCGAGATTACCGGCTTTAGGCCCTCTTCGCCCGGGGTATTTGCCTCGGGCGTAACCCCTTTGGGAGCCCCGTCGACAGGAGTAATTCGATGAGCAGTGAGAAATTATCCAATTGTGAACAATCATGCGGAGGGAGCGGCCACGGCGGCGGTAGCAAAGATGAAAAAGGGCGCTCGCGCCGTGATTTTTTGCGCTACGGCGCCATGGCCGGGGCGGCGGCGATGGTTGGCTTGACCACCGGGTGCGGAGATATGGAGGAGCCGTCGGCCGGGGGCGGTGACCACTCTCATGAGAGTTCATCGCCGAGGACGGTGCGGCTGTACAATGAAGACGGTCAACTGGTGGAGGTCAAAGCAGAAGCGATCTGCCACACTGCCGATCCGGTCACCGACAACGAGGAGCTGCGCAGGGGCGTGGAGGGAATGAGCTTTGTGATGGTCATCGATCTGGCGAGGTGCCGAAACGCCCGCCGATGCGTCGAGGATTGTCAAAAAGCCCACGGGCTGCGCCCCGACCAGGAGTATCTCCGGGTCAATAAGATGGGCGATGTCGACGATCGGCTCTCCCATAATTATTGGATGCCCCAGCTCTGCTTCCAATGTGACAACCCGCCGTGCACGAAGGTCTGTCCCGTGGACGCCACCTTCAAACGTGGCGACGGGATTGTGGCTATCGACAACGAAAAATGTATCGGCTGTCGGTTTTGCATGGCCGCCTGCCCATATAACGCTCGGGTCTTCAACTGGAACGAGCCGCTGGGCAGCGAGGAGTCCATGGAATACTCGCCGGAGACCAGCCTGCCCAAGAAGAAGGGAACCGTCGACAAATGCGACTTCTGCCCCGACATGGTTCGGGCCGGGAAGCTGCCCCACTGCGTGCCTGCCTGTCCAAACGGTGTCATCTATTTCGGGGATCGAAACCAGGATGTGGTCACCAACGGCAACCAGGTCGAACGGTTGAGCACCCTCCTTCAGGAGCGAGGTGGCTATCGCTTCTTGGAGAGCCTGGGGACGCGGCCTCGGGTTTATTATTTGCCGGCGCGAAACAAGCAATTTCCTTTCGAGCGGGGCCTCGAAAACTATGAGGAGGCCAGGGAGTTCATGGAGGAATACCGCTTGGAGCGGAGGCCGTCCGACCACGGCTCTTCGGAGAGCGAAGGTGGTGAACAATGAATGAAGAAATAAGACAAAAAATCATCGACGACGGTCTTCGACCTCTTCGCCAGGGGATGGGCTGGAAGGGTATCGTCTGGGTCCTCTTCCTCCTCGCCATCATGGCAGTGGCAGCTTTTGCTTACGGCCAACAGGTTCGCCAGGGGCTGGTGGTCACCGGAATGAACGATATCTACAGTTGGGGCATCTACATCGCTCTATTTGTCTTCCTCGTGGCCGTCAGCCTGGTGGGCGCCATCTTCTCATCGATCCTCAAGCTGACGAATTTCGAGTTTCGCCGGCCCTTGACGCGCATCGCCGAACTGATCGCCGTGGGGGCCATCCTCTTCGCCGCAGTGGCCATCATCGCCGACATGGGCCGACCGGAACGGCTGTGGCAGGTCTTCGCCAGCGGCCGGCTCCAATCGCCGATTATATGGGATGTTTTGGTGGTCAATACCTATCTGGTCATTGGCCTCCTCCTGCTCTACGTGCCCATGATCCCCGATCTGGCCTATTGCCGCGATCAGCTGCAAGACATCCCTAAATGGAAGAAGAAACTCTACCGTGTCTTGGCCCTCAACTGGCAGGACACGCCGCGTCAAAAAGCGTTACTCCACAGAGCGGAGAAGTTCCTCATTATTTTGGTCATCCCCGTGGCGGTGGCGATCCACACTGTGACGTCCTGGCTGTTCGCAGTGACCCACCGCCCGGGCTGGGACAGCACCGCCTTCGGCGCCTATTTCGTGTCTGGAGCCTTTGTGGCCGGCGTGGCCTGTGTGATCGTGGCCATGTTTGTGCTGCGCAAAGCCTACGGCTACCACAGATATCTGACGGACAAGCATTTCGACTATTCGGGTAAGCTGCTGGTGCTGCTGTCGCTGGTCTATCTCTATTTCAATATCAGCGAGTTTTTGGTGCCCGCCTACAAGATGAGCGAGAAGAAGGGCGCTCTCTTAGAGATGTTATTCATCGGCGAATATAGCCTGGTTTTCTGGGGCGCCATTGTGGTGGGGATCATCTTGCCCGCCCTGGTACCGATCTTCAAAAAGGGGCGAACGCCAGGGGTGTTGACCGTCCTGGCCGTGGCGGTGGTCATCGCCCACTGGGCCAAGCGCTTTGCAGTCGTGATGCCACCGATGGGCAATACGCTCAGTCCGGTTCAGATCGTTCCCTCCGATTGGCATGTGTACAACCCCACCTGGGAGGAGATAGCGGTAACGGCGGGGATTATGGCCGGGGCATTGCTGGCCATTACGGTCATGGCCCGGATCTTTCCGGTCCTCCCGATTCGCGACATCTCCCAGGGCAGATTTGAAGAGACCGACGAAAAAGACGAGCAGGGCCGGCAGGCCTTCGAATTGATGGTAGAGCAGCACGGGAGACAGGATCATGAGTAAAAAGACAATGCGACGACCAGTCAATCTGTGCGTGCTCATCGTCTGTACGGTCCTTTTGTGGGCAGTCCCCGCTGCCAGTGCCGCTGCAGAAGACGTGGAAGGCCAACTGGAGCTGACCTATGAGCATGTGGTCAACGTGGAGCGCCAAATTGAGGCGACGTTGACTGTGGATTGGAAGGATGAGGGCACACTTCCCGTGGAAAACGTGGAGATCCATTTCTTCATCGATGCTGAGGCGGGAGAGCAGCAATTGGGCACGGCCGTCACCGATGAAGAAGGCAGAGCTCAGGTGACGATGGAGGCCAACGATCCGATAGGGATGAACGAAGAGGGCTTGAGCACCTTCACTGTCCGTGCCGAGCACCCGGATCTGGGGTCATTGAAGGAGACCATTGAGGTCAAAGATGGAACTCTCGATATATCTTTCGATGAAGAGGAGCATGCCATTCACGCCACCTTCATGCAGTTGACCCCGGATGGCACCGAGCCCGTCGCCTTTGCGAGTGTTCAGTTCTACGTGCTTCGATATTTTGGTGATATCGGATTTCACGGAGACTTCACGATGACCGGTGACGACGGGGTGGTCATCGAGGAATTTCCCAAAGGGTATCCCGGCGATGAAGAGGGGAATGTGGAGATGCGCGTTCAGGTGGACGGGCATGATTCTTTCGGGACTATATCGCTGGTCGTCGACGTCCCCTGGGGTGTGGTGGTGGAAGAGGGAGGCTACGATCGTGCGCTGTGGGCCGGTCGCGACGCCGCTCCCTGGTGGTTAATTATCGCCGCCAACTCGCTCCTTGCCGCCGGGTGGGGGACCATCGCCTATGTGTTGTTGCTGGTGGTGCGCATCCGCAGGGCCGAGCCGGAAGCCAGGGCAGATGATAAAGAGGCCGACGGCACGGCCTGAGAAGTCTTCAGGTCGTGACCTGCTCGCCGCCCGGGGGGGCGGCGTTTGTTTTAGGCGGCGGCTTCATTATCACCGGAGGCCAATCTCTCGAGGTTTTCTCGGTCGACGATGGTAAACCCCCGAGATTCAGTGCGCACCGGACCGGTTCGATTCCATTTGCTCATATGGCGAATCGCCGTTTCGGTGCGCACGTTTATCAGATCTGCAATATCTGATCGACTCAGGGGAAGGGCGATATGCACTCCCATCTCACCATTTTCAAGGCGGACACGACGGCCGGCGACGAGTGCTAATTCTTGAAAAATCATCGCCAGACGCTGCTCGGTTCGGAGGACGGCGATCTCGTGGAGGCGCTGGACCATCCGGGTATTCCAATGGGTCAGGTGCTTGAATAATGCCCGCAACAGAGGAGGGTGCTCGTTGAGAAATTGCTGGAAGTGGGAGCGATGAATCTCCAGGGTGGTCGTCTCGCCCAGCGCATAAGCCGAGGCGGGATAGCGCTCCTGGCGATAGACGCTCATATGGCCGATGACCTCGTCTTCGCCGAAGATCCCCACGATCAACTCTCCGCCGTCATTACGCCTTTTCGCAATTTTGACATACCCCTCGACGATAAAGACGAAGGTGACCGCCTCGTACCCCTCGCGCCAGATCGTCTGGTTTCGCTCGTATCGGCGAGGGATGAAAAAGCGGGAAACTGGCTCTAATATTGAGGGATTAAGGCCATGGAAGAGATCGAGTTCGGTCAGCGCCTTGAGTTTATCCATGTTTTTCTCTCCCGATGAGCCAAGTTGAAGCAGTCACTATCGACCTGTCGGGAAGAGAGACCTGCAAGAATCAGTCCTTGTGGGGTGAAGAATAGGGGAGGAAGAGAGAAATCTGGGGGAGTGGAACTGGGTGAGTCACAGATGGCAGTGATGGTTCGGGAAGTAGGGGGTTCTAGAAAATTGTTGGGTGTACACCTTTATAGAGAGCCCATCGAAAGAGGAGTTCATTCTGGTACAGGCCTTCTTTGTGAAATCCGATCCGGAGGGGAAGACTTTTATTTGATCACCTGTTACGATGGCAGGACAAGCTAGGACAATTCGACGTGTGTGAAGAGCAATCAAGCCGATTGAGCTGAGGAGACGACAGGCCATGAGCACGGGACAGGTGCGTGGAGAAGGCCGTAGAGAAAGGGAGCGCGTGGGGGAGCGAACCAAACTGGGGAAACGCTGGATTCTGCTGGTCGAAGACGACGAGCGAATTCGGGAGTTGATGGCTATGCTGCTGAGCTCGGAGGGGTTCGAGATCGTGGAGCTCGCCGACGGCATGGAGGCCCTCAAATACCTGGCGGTGGCCGATGTCTATCAGAGTGATCTGGAGCGGCCGGATCTGATCATCGCCGATATCAATATGCCGAAATTCTCGGGGCTCGATCTGTTGATGGGGATGCGTGAATCACCGTGCCGACCGCCGGTGATGTTGGTCACGGGGATTAAGGACGAGGAGATTCACCGGGAAGCTCGGCGGCTGGGAGCGGTCGAAGTGGTCAGTAAGCCCTTTGACGTGGACCATTTTCTCCACGCCGTCGACGAGAGCCTTGCAAGTCCGCCCATCGAAGCCGTGGTCTGTCCCCAGATCGTGACCGTCGATGTGGACGTAGAAGTGTAAAAATTAACTCCGGTCCGACCAATCCTCGATGGGCCACCCCCGTCGAATAGCGGCCCGGCGAAGCCGTGGGTCCGGATTGATCACCCTTGGATATCGCACCACTTCCAACATGGGTAGATCGGAGAAAGAATCCGTATAAAAATAGGATTCCTCCAGATCGATCTGGTTTTGCTCGGCCCACCGCCGTGCTCTGTGAACCTTTCCCGGACCGTAGCATAGGGGGGGCTCGAAAGTTCCCCGCAAAAAGCCCTGGTCGTCGGTGGGGAATTGGTTGCATAGCCAGTCATCGAGGTCCCAGGTCTGGGCCGCCAATTTCGACATATAGGGGGAGCTTGCGGTGAGCAATACGAGGGGGTGGTTTTGATCGCGATGGGTCTGCAGTACCTGTCTGGCGCCAGGTTGAATGGTGTTGATCACCTCTTCGTGGAAGAATTGGCGAGTCAGTTTCATCAATTCGTCGGTGTGGACCCCGCGATAGGCCTCCACGGCGCGGGCGAAGGCTTTTTCAATATCGACGATCGACAGGTGATACAGCCCCATCCACAGGGAGGCGCGCAGGAATGTAAATAACGATAGCCGGCCGCGGCGGCGCTCGTAGCGGGCGTAGGTAAACGCGCTGTTGATGCTGATGAGGGTGCGGTCAAGATCGAAAAAGGCGGCGGGCTGTGCCTTGTGTTCAGAACTCATGGTGCCCTGTCGTATTGTGGCGATTGGGACTCCAGGACGGTGCGAAGGCGCTGGAGATCTCGTGAGAAATAGCGAAGGGGCAGCTCCTCGAGCCACTCCACCAGGCGTGCTCCGGCGCGGCCTCCAGGGGCCATCAGATAAACCCGGGTGGTCACACGGGTGGATTGACCGGCCCGCAGGGGCTCAAAGCGCACCCAGCCCTCATGGTAGAGGTCCGATGCCTCGCAGACACGCCAGGCCAAAAGGCGATTCGGCTCGTCCTCGACGAGCTCGGCGGTCCACTCGAGGTTGAGCTTTTCGGTCAAGACCAATTTCCAGAACGACCGTGTCTTATCGAGGACTCGTACGTCTCGGATATGAGGCAGATAGACGGCCAGATTATCGGGCTGCCGAAAGAATTGGTAGGTCTCCTGTGGCGGGCAGTCGATGATGAGCTGACGCTCGAAGGGGACCAGTTGGCGGTTGCCCGTATTGAGCAGACGTTTGAGCCAGCCACCGTTGAGGAGGTTATTTTGCTGGGCTCCTCGATAGGCCATGCCCAGTCCCACACCGGCGGCGAAGAGGCCCACCAGATCGCGGCGTTTGAGGGCGTAAAGTCCCAGCAGGCCGCCCACGATCAGGCTGGTGGGGCGCTCCAGATCGGTCAACCCAGGTTTGCTCACGGGCAGATCATAGCCGGTGGGCGAGGGCTGTATTTCCACATCTGAAGGCAGGGTTGGGGCATCTGTTTTGGTCATGGGGGCCTCGTCGGGGCTCGAAGACTCACCGGTTGGGGGTGGGAGCAAAAAGGGTAAGCACGCCGACATGAATCGGCGAGGTATTCTTGACGGTATCGAGGGGAGGAATTACTAGCAAGTGGCGCGCATTATCCCAACACTTCGGGCTGTCGGCTCCTGCGCCCAATCGAGGAATATCGCCATGGTACAACGAAGACTCTATCTGGACTGGAATGCCACCGCTCCCGTGCTACCCCAGGTGCGCCAGGCGGTGGTGCGAGCCTTCGAGGAAGCGCCGGGAAATGCGTCGAGTATTCACCGCGAGGGGCAGGCGGCGCGAGCGATCATCGAACGAGCTCGACGGTCGGTGGCCCGAGCGGTAGGCGCACCGGCCCAGGCGGTGGTTTTTAGCGGTGGCGCCACGGAGAGCAACAATCAGGTCCTCCACCATCATGTGGCGACCACAGACGAGCCCTTTGTGATCTGTAGCGCCGTGGAGCATCCGTCGGTCATCGAGGTGGTCGATAAATTGGACGGCCAGGGGGTAGGCACCGCTCGATGGCCAGTCGATGAACAGGGCCGGCTCGATCTGCAATGGCTCGACGACCAGCTCGCCCAGGGGGCCACTCTGGTCAGCGTGATGTGGGCCAATAACGAAATGGGAAATATCTTTGATGTGGCCGCCATCGCCGAAAAGGTCCATCAGGCCGGCGCTTTGCTCCATGTGGACGGTACTCAAGCCCTGGGCCGAATTGACGTGGACTTCCAGGCGGCCGGCGTCGATTATTTGACCCTGTCGTTTCATAAGATGGGTGGTCCCAAGGGGGTGGGGGCCACGATCGTGCGCGAAGGGCTGAAGGTGAGCGCTCTGATGGCCGGCGGACACCAGGAAAGGGGGCGCCGACCGGGCACGGAGAACGTCCCCATCATTGCCGGCGTCGACGCCGCGGCCACGGAGCTGGTGAAAAACCTCCCAGATTGGCAGTTAGCATTGACGAAGCGAAAAGAATTATTCGTCGATACCCTGCGCAGCGCCGTGCCACAACTCGAACTACGGGGAGCTCCGGAGCACCAGCTTCCCAATACGGTCAACGTCGCCTTTCCCGGCGTCGACGGCGAAGATCTCCTGCTGGCGCTGGACCTGGAGGGCATCTCCGCGTCGAGCGGGTCGGCCTGTACGGCGGGGTCGCTGGAGCCGAGCCACGTCATATTGGCCATGGGCTTTGAGGAGAAAAGAGCCCGAGAATCTCTGCGCTTTAGCTTTGGGCCGACCACGCCGCTCGACGAGTTGGGCCATGGGGCACAGCGAATCGCAGAGCTCGTGGGGCGACTGCGTCGATTGGAAGCCGAAATTTGACTTTGCACTTCCTGGACCTGCCCGCTACCCCTTATAGGGGTCAATCGGTGCAATCCAGTCGAGACGGTGTGGTAAACAGATGGTAGAGCAAAGAAAAGACATGACCGCCGGGACCTGTCCCGTCGATGCCAGGCCTCCGACCCTGGAGGACGGTGAGGAAATTGCCGACGCCGTGCGCGATCGGGTGGTGGTGGCCATGAGCGGCGGTGTGGACTCGTCGGTGACCGCCGGGATACTGGCCGAAGAGGGCTATGATGCGGTGGGCATCTCGATGCGCCTCTATTCGACGCCTCAGGATTCCTATACCAAGAGTTGCTGCTCCCCAGACGATCTCTTCGACGCCCGTGCGGTGGCCGACTCGTTGTCGATCCCGTTCTACGTGGCCAATTACGAAGATGAATTTCAAAAGCGGGTCATCTCCTATTTTATCGAGGAGTACCGCCGAGGGCGCACACCCAATCCCTGCGTGGCCTGCAACGACCATCTGAAATTCGACATTTTGCTCAAGCGATCTCTGGCCCTGGGGGCCAAATATCTGGCCACCGGGCATTTTGCGAGGATCGATCGCAGCGGCGACGAACCTCGCTTATTGCGCGGCGTCGACCGGGGCAAAGATCAGTCTTATTTTCTCTTTGGCCTTCCCCGACAGGCTTTGGGTCGCATTATGTTTCCCCTGGGAGGGATGACCAAAGAGCAGGTGCGCGAGATCGCACACCAGATGGGATTGGAGACGGCGGACAAGCCGGAGAGTCAAGAAATCTGCTTTGTCGGTGGCGGCGACTACAAGCAATTCGTCGCCGATGCTCTGGCCAAAAGGGAGCATACCCCGGGCAAAATCGTGACCGAATCGGGAGAAATTCTCGGTGAGCACGACGGAATTCATAACTTTACCGTAGGTCAGCGCCGGGGCCTTGGAATCAGCTACCACAAGGCTCTGTACGTCAAGGCGATTCGCCCCGACGACGGGACGGTCGTGGTCGGTGGCAATGAGGTCCTGATGGACCGCGGTCTGGTCGCCGAACGCTGCAATTGGCTGTCCTTTGACCGCCCGGCGGGACCGCTGGAGTGCTCGGTGAAGATTCGCTATGCCGGCGAGCCCGTGCCGGCGCTGGTGACCGTCGGCGACGATGCGCGGACGGCGTTCGTCGAGTTTGAGGAGCCCCAGCGAGCTGTCACCCCCGGCCAGGCCGCCGTCTTTTATCGGGGCGAGGAAGTCCTGGGCGGCGGTTGGATTGAGGAGTCGAGAAAGTGAGCACCGACGCCGTGATAACGCCGAACCCAGATGGGCCGGGAGGAGCCTGTGACCTGGCCGAGTTAGAGGTGGAGTTGGGCTACGGCTTCGACGATCAGACTCTCCTGGCGCGGGCCATGACCCATCGCTCCTTCGCCAATGAGAATCGCCAGATAAATACGGATAACCAGCGCCTGGAATTTTTGGGGGATGCCGTGCTCGGTGTGGTCATCGCCGAGGTTCTATTTCGAGCCGATAAGGAGGCTCCAGAGGGAGCCTTGTCGAGTCGATTGAGCGAGTTGGTCTGCGAGTCGGCCCTCGTCGATCGGGCCCATGCCATCGATCTGGGGCGCTTTATCCGGCTCGGTCGCGGCGAAGAGTTGACCGGTGGTCGACAGAAGGAGGGCGTTTTGGCCGACGCCTATGAGGCGATGCTGGGAGCTATCTTTTTAGACGGCGGACATGAAGAGGCCAAGAGGGTCATTCTCGAGCAATTTGAAGGGATCATCGAACAGGTCCTGGGCGGGGGGGCCATAAGGGAGTCGAAATCTCCCGGCGATTTCAAGAGTTTATTACAACGAGAGGTCCAGAGCCGACGGCCGGTCCGGCCCCAATACAAAATTGTCGAGACCTCGGGGCCTCCCCACGAGCGAATTTTCGTCGCCGAAGTGCTTGTCGAAAACGAGCGGATCGGCCTCGGCGAAGGACGCTCAAAAAAAGAAGCGGAGCAGGCCGCCGCCCAAGAGGCGGTGCGACGGATCGAGTCCGTCGACGACGACCTCCAGAAGTGGCTCATCGAACAATCAGATGAGGAAAGTTGAGCCCGTTACAAGACGATCCGGCCTGTGGGCCGGTCGCCAAAGGAGCAGAGCATGTTTGGACTTGGAGCAACGGAACTGATCATCATCTTAGTGATCTTGGTCTTTGTCTTCGGACTGGGTAAATTGCCCACGGCGGCCAAGCAATTGGGCCAGGGAGTCAAGAGCTTCCAGGACGGATTGCAGGGCAAAGATGAAGAAATCGAGGTCGGTGCGGATAAAAAAGATACCCCTGACCTCATCGAGGATAAGAAAGTCGAGCAGGCTTCCCGTGAGGCATCGATGTCTCCGCAGCAAAAGCCCACCGAAACTTGAGTCGATGAGCTGATCCCCGAAGCCTGGGAGCGAAACGATGAACACCACACCGCTGGTCAGTATGACCGGATTTGGCAGCGCCGTAGCTGCCGTGGAGGGATGGCGAGTAGGCGTGGAGTTTCGCAGCGTCAACCAACGGGGATTGCAGGTCCGCGTCATGAGTCCCGACTCACTTCGCTGGCTGGAGCCTCATATTCTGGAACGGGTCAAAGGCTCGGTGGAACGCGGGAGGATCGAGGTGCGGATCGACCTGGAACCGGCTCAGGACGACGGGAGCGCCGATTTCCGTCAGATCGACCAGGATCGATTCGCCGCCCTGGCCCGCACCCTCAAGAAGTTGGCCCTGGACAATCGGCTGGCCACACCGATTTCATTGCACTCCCTATGGGAGTATCGCTCTTTTTTCGAACGCTCCATCGGCGATGAGTTCAGCGAAGACAGCGCCGACTTGATTCTGCCCGCCGTCGATGAAGCCCTGGCCGAGATGATCGAAAGCCGCCGCCGTGAGGGAAGAGGTATCGCCGAAGAGCTCACAGAGCACCTGGGACAGCTGGAGAAATGTTTGAACGGCGTCGACGAGTTGCGCACTTCCGGGCAGCAAGCGTTGCGTACCAGGGCCGAGCAAAGGCTGCGAGAGGCTCTGGCTGAATTCGAGGTCGAGACTGTCGACGAGGGGCGTCTGGTCCAAGAAATCGCTTATTATGTCGAAAAGGGCGATATCTCAGAAGAATTACAGCGAGCCCGCTCCCATGTCGAAAAATTGAGCGGACTCGTCGCCGACACCGGCAGCGACGGGGTTGGAAAGAAAATCGATTTTTATCTCCAGGAGATGATCCGGGAGACCAATACGATGGGTTCCAAAAGTCAACATGCAGGGCTGACCGATCTGGTCATCGAGATGAAGAGTCTCGTCGAGAAGATGCGTGAACAGGCTGCCAATGTGGAGTGAGGTGGAGTGATGGACAGAGGGGTGCTGCTCATAGTTTGCGGACCCTCGGGGGTGGGTAAGACCAGCCTGGGACAGCGGTTGTTGTCGGCCAATGAAGAGTTGACTCTTAGCGTCAGCTATACGACACGGCCCCGGCGGGGGCAGGAGGTCGATGGCCAGGCCTATCACTTCGTCGACGAAGAGCGCTTCAAAGAGATGCGGGACCGCGAGGCCTTTGCCGAGTGGGCCGAGGTTCACGGCAATTTCTACGGTACGCCCACAGCGGCCATCGAAGAGGCCTGGCGAGACGGTCTGGATGTGCTCTTTGATATCGATTATCAGGGAGCCAAACAGCTCAAGGATCGCTATCCGGAGGCCACGGCGGTGCTGGTGACGCCGCCGGATATGAAGACCCTGGCGAGCCGTCTGAGAGGACGAGGCACGGATAGCGAAGAGGTTATCCAGGCGCGGCTGGCAAAGGCTCGCCATGAATTGGCGCAATACGAACTCTTTGATTTTATCGTGGAAAATGGAGAGTTTGAACGGGCCGTACAGGTGATGCAATCCATCTACACCGCTGCTCGCCATGCTCGGCACGTGCGCGCCGAGTGGCTCGAAGAGCTATTGAGCTGAAGGTGGGGGGCTGGTCCCCAGACCGATTTCAGCGCAATGCTTTTCGAAGCTTCTTGATATGCAATGACAACTCGGCCAACCCCTCGTACCAGCCGATCTCCTCGGCGATGGAGCGGGCCTTTTTGAAATAGCCCTTCGACGCCTTGAGGTTGCCCGCTTCCAGGGCGGTGATTCCAAGGTTGGTCAGGATGCGGCTCTGGTTGAGCAGATCCCCTGTGGATTCGGCGAAGTTGGCGGCGTTTTCAAAATAATTGGTGGCCCGATCGACATCGCGCATGCTCAGGCTGAGGGCGCCGAAGTTGGACATGACCCGCACCAGCCCCCGGAAATCCTCAATAGCCCGCGCCTGCTCGTAGGCGGCCTGCAAGAATTGCTGTGCCCGCTGGTAGTCTTTCTGGCGGATAAAGAGGGTGCCCAGTTGATTATATGCAGTCCAGAATAGCTTTCGATCATCAGGGTCCTGCATATTGAGTTCGCCCAATTGCCCGACCCGCTGGGAGACGTCCTGTAGCAGATGAGCGGCGCGGGGGAGTTGGTTTTCTTTTTCGTAGACCTGAGCGATGCCGAGCATGGCGTTGACCTCGGCTTTCGGATCCTCGAACTCCTGGGCCAGCTCTCGAGCTTGCTCCAGCAGCTTGCGAGCCCGGTCAAGGCGACCTCCCTCCAGGGCGATCAGACCGCATTCGTAGAGCAATTCGCGGCGGATTTTTGGCTCCTGGCCGGCCAGGTCGGGCAACTTTTCGACCACGTCGCGGGCATCTTCGAGGCGCCCCGACTCCCTGAGCGCTACGAGCAGTCGGGAGCGGGCGATGACCAATGTTTCGTTATTCGGTTCTACCCGGTCGGTGAGGAGCTCGACGGCCTCCTGAAGTTGATCGATGGCGCCCGCATAATCGTAGAGATCGAGGAGCATCTCGCCGGCAATGGTCAGGTAGTAAGCGGCCCCCTCCCAGCCCTCGACGCTGCGGTAGTGGAAGGCGATCATCAACGGATATTCCAGGGGATCGACGGCGGCATAATCACCGGCCTGCTCCAAGAACTCGATGATCCGCGAGTGGAGTTGTTTGCGGGTGGACTTCGGCAATCGGTCGTAGACCACCTGGCGCAAGGTCCGGGGCTGGAAGGCGAGGTGAATTCGCTCGAAGTGATCGAATTCGGCGGCCATGAAGTTCAGCGCCACCAGGGTCTTGAGGTTGGACTCCGGCTCCAGGTGGGACGGGGTGATCTGATAGAAGAAGTCCTCGCGGAAGCTCTCGCCGATGACCGATGCCACGGCCAATAGATCTCGTGCCTGGTCGGGCAGGGCGTCGACGCGGGCGCCGAGTAATTCCTGGAGGTTGGTGGGGATGTCGGCGTCGAGAAGGTCGGCGCCGCTGCTGAGCTTGCCGCCGCTTCGCTGCAGTACGGTGCGCACCATCTCGTTGAGGAACATCGGGTTGCCGCTCGAGCGCTGGTGGACCTGCTGGACCACGTCGGGCTGGGGCGTATATCCCAGGACTTGAGCGATATATTGTTTGGACTCGTCGGCGCTGAAGCTGCCGAGCTGGAGAATCTCGAAGTTGCCGGGCAATCCGTGGTCCAGGGCCGACGACTCGATGCGCAGGGTGACCGTGATCAGGATGGGCTGTTTCTGGATTCCAGATAGGAGGGAGTCGATAAATTGGACCGTGAATTGATCGGCGACGGCGATGTCGTCGATGGCCAGCATGACCGGCCCCTTCTTCATGGCGAATCGCAGCATCCGATACAGCAGGGCCCCTGTGAAGTGGGCGTAGCCCGAGGCGTCATTCCAGGGCAGCTCGCCGATCTCTTCTGCTTTTTTGTCGCCCTGGCCGAGATAGACCTCGAGGACGGCGTCGATATGTTTTTTGAGGCCAATCGATTCACAGGCGCGGCGAATCAGCTTGGCCGGGTCCTTGTAGCTACTGGCGATCTGGCGGATCCAGGAGCGAATCGGAGCCAGTCCGAATTGGCCGCCCATTCCCGATTCGCGGGCCACGAAGGTGCGCCAGCCGCTGTCTTTTAGTTTGTCGGAGAAGCGGTCCAGAAGAACTGATTTACCGGTGCCCATATCGCCGAGGATGGCGATTCCGCCACCCTGTTTTTTCTTGGCTGCAGCGGCGCGGCGCATGAGCTCATCGAAATAGGTGGGACGGGGTACGAAGATATCGATCTCGGCCAGATCTTTTTCTTCTTCTTTGCCCGCTGTCCGGGCAGAGACGGCGACCACTTCGGCCACCTCCGTGCCGGCGACCTGGCGCCCTCCCTGATAGTCGACCTGATCTCGGGTGGCGTCGCGGATATTTTTGTCGGCCTGAACGGCGGCGTTGCGCCCGGAGCGGGCGATCTCGACGGCGCGGTCGATGGCCTCACCGTAGGCGTTGCCCCCTTTGCGGTTGGCGATATAGACCTCGCCATAGACCAGGGCGATGCCGATATGGTCGGCTCCCTGGTCCAGAGAGCGAAATTTATCGCGCAGGGCCAGGGCGCATTCAGCGGCGCGGACATTATCGCCGACCCGGGCGCGGCGGGCGCCGAATAAGATGGTGAAGGTGCCGCCGAGCTGGCTGTCCAATTCTCCTTCATAATGGGCGACGATTTTTTGAATGATCCGTTTTTCTTCGGCGCTGCGCCGGGCCAATTCCTCGGGGTCAATGCCCGCCGAGCGTCGTGAGCGCTGCTGAATGGCCAGGATAGCGACCTTGCGGCGCTCGCCGGCGAGGCCACCTTCCAATTCGCCGGCGCCAAAGGTCTCGTCGAGAATGGAGGTGCCTTTGGCGAGGCTGTCGGCCAGGCGCTGGGAGTGTTCGGTGCCCCCGAAGGAGCCGAAGCTACCGGAGCGGGTGTATAGACTGCTCAGGCCGGTGGCGCTACTCGTTCCCGTGGTCACCGGGCCGGTCTGGGACGGGCCGCCTCGCCCGCCCTGCACCAGACCGCTGGCGGCCAATGAACCGCTATGGGGGCCGGTGGAATGTACCCCGGTGGTGCCCGTGGTGTTGCCGCTCTCCAATTCCTTGAGGACCTGCTTGAGGGCGTCGCGCATCTCCTTGGCGGTCTGGTAGCGCTTCTTCTTATTGCGCTCCATGGCCCGCAGGGTCACCCGCTCCAGATTAGCGGGAATGGGCACGTCGGGTGCCAGCTCCGAGGGAGGTCGGATGGGCATCTGCATGACTCGGCCGATGATGCTGACCGCGTCCTTGTCGTGGAAGAGTCGCTTTCGGGTCAGCATCTCGTAGAGGATGACCCCCGTGGACCAGATGTCGGCCCGGCCGTCCAGATCTTTGCGCATGATCTGTTCGGGGCTCATATAATCGAAGGTGCCCACGATATTGCCGGCCTGGGTATAGGGGCCGGCCTCCATGGCAGGGCCCTTCACTTTGGCGATGCCGAAGTCCAGAATTTTGACGAAGTCGGGCTGGCCGGCCACCTTTTCGACCATAATATTGGCCGGCTTGAGGTCGCAGTGAACGATCTCGCTGTCGTGGGCCGACTCCAGGGCTCCCAGAAGCTGGATGATGATCTCACAGATCCGGGTGGGCTTGATGGGAAATTCGCGCTTGATGACCTCTTTTAGGGTCTTGCCCGGCAAGTGCTCCATGACCAGATAGAGCATGCCCCCACGTTCTTTACCGTAGTCGACGATATTGACGATATTAGGGTGGCGAAGTTTGTTGATCGCCTGCACTTCGCGCATGAAGTAATGTTCGCCCTCGGGGTTGCTATCGGTGGGCTTGAGGACTTTGACTGCGACTTTTCGCTCCAGAGGATATTGGATGGCGGAGTAGACGTTGCCCATGCCGCCTTCACCGATTTTGGCGGTCAACTCGTAGGTGTCCTTGAGCCGCACCCCCAGCAGAGGGTCGTTGGGGGCAGCCTGACGCTGGGGTTGCGATGGAGAGGAGACAGGACCGCTGGGGGAGGTGGAAGACGGCGCTGGTTGTGATTGAGACAGGGGGGCCGAGATGTTCGAGGCAGGACCGGCATCATCGCCGACTGGCTCGATTTCAACTTCTGCCAGCTCTGGAATGTCGTCTTCGTTTTTCATGGATTCAGACCGGGGTGTACAAAAATCGCCGCAGGCGTCATGCCCTGAGCGTCAGTCGTCGTCGACGTCCATCAGCTGGGAGATGATCTCTTCGCGATTACGTCGTTCTTCTTCGATAAGGTCTTGGACGGTCTGCTCCAGGGCGTTTTCGTTATTGCTGAGCCACTGAAAGGCTTGGTCCAAAAAGTCCCCCGATTCCACCAGGTTAACATACCAGAGTTCATCGTCCTGAAATACCAGAGCGAATTCCTGTTCGCCACGGGTAACTACGAGGGCGGTGTCGCCGCTTTCGGACATCTGGATTTCTCGAGCTTCGGCGCCGAAGGCCACTGCCGGGTCATCGATGAACTCCGCCGGCTCAAAGACCAACAAGAAGAGGTCTTTGCCCGACTCCAGATCGTCGAGGAGCTCGACCCCTGATTGGCGGCGAGCGATCTGGTGATCCGTATAGGGAAGATAACGCTCGATGAGGTCGTTCATCGCCTGAAGTTTTTCGTAGCGATCCTGGAAATATTGATGTGTCTGTTCGTCGGTCCGATCCCAGGCGACGTCGGCGTCGCCTGAGAATAATGCACTGCGGAACAGACTGTAGGCGTCCTTTGGATCCGATGGGTCGAGTTCACCGCTGCACCCGGAACTGAGGACCAGCGTGGAGAGCGAGATCAGGATGATGAATAATTTGGGTGCCATATTCTTTGATGTGAAAATTTGGGTCATCGCCATTTGTCGAAAAAGGACATTTAATTGGAGGGATACATACATTTGTAGTCTATCCTCGGCAGCGTGGCGTGTAAAGTTACGAAACACTCTTGCTGCGTTTGATGTCATGGCGGATTATAGCCGTCGGCCGTCGACAATTCCTCGGGGATGGGTGGGAGATCGAAGGCGTTTTGGCGCCTCTCGAACCAGCGGCGCCAGAAGAAGCTGGCGTCGTAGGGGTCCCATTGGAGGCTGGGCGTGGACTGGCCCGAGATTCTCTGCAAGGTACGCTGGGCGTTGAAGTTGAGATGCCGTGCGTCCTCGATGGCCCGGCACAATTCCCAGACATCGTTTTTGCCGAGGTCGTCGACATCGAAGCCGGCGTCGCGAAATCCCATGGCGAGCCACTGAGTGCGGTCCAGATTGCCGTGGTCGTCATACCAGGAAGACCAGGCTTGAACGGCGGCCTCCAGGCGCTCAGGGTCGGCGAGTTCGGCATCGGAGGCAAAGCGGTGATTGGTGAGGATGCGTAGAGCCTGAGCGATGGCCGGCCTGGAAGATGGGGCTGCCTCGCCAAGCGCTTCGATGAGATGGGGCACTGGCTCGGGGCGTTCCAGTCGTGCCAGAGCATCGGCGGCCAGTGCGGGCACCTTTTGAAATGCCCCGGGCCCCAGAGGGAGGAGTTCGTCTCGCTGCAGTGCTGCGATCAGGGGTTCGACGGCATGGTCGCCGTGATGGGTCAATCCGTCGATCAACTCGGCGATGACCTGGGGGGAGTCCTCTTCGCTCAGACGAGCGGCCAGAGCCTCAGCGGCGAACGGTTTCGAGGCCACTGCCCGCGCAGCGGCGGCCCGTACGGTGGGGTCGGGATCGTCGAGGCCGCCAAGAAAGCGCTCGTGGAGGTCGTGGCCATCGAGCATAGCCAGTCGTAGCAGGGCCGTGCGTCGCCAGTGCGGATGATCGCTGTCGAGGAGGGCCTCGGCGGTGGCGATGACCCGGTCGGCTTTGCCGTGGTCGGCGGAAAAGGTCGGCCCCGGACGCCCTCGTTCGCGACAGCCGGAGGCGATATCACGGGCCGTACAGTGGATGCGCAGGTGAAAGTGGTCATTATGGGGCAGGGCCTGCCCGCCCGGTTGAACCAGCACGGATCGAGCTCTGCGCAGGGTCTGAGCCGAGGCGTTTTGGCGCCGCCCCTCTTTCAAAAGCATTCGTCGAAGGGGGTTGGAGACAAAGATATATTGGATATCTGCTGCCTCCGATTCGATGAGCCCTTCCACAAACCGCCAATTGCGGGGCAAGTCGAAATGAAGGATCAGATCGGCTCGCTCTCCCTCTTCATCGCCTTCATCGTCGGCGCCGATATAGCGCCCCTGGTCGTCCATGGGCAGAAGATCGGGAGGAACCGCGGGATCTCCGTTCTCGTCGGTGACGAAGAAGGCGATATCGGCGTCGCGGCCGCTATTATGGGAGACCGAATGGGGGATGTTTCCGCCGCCGCGGCGGCTGAAGTTACCCAGGTAAATAACGGCCTCAGGGTAGGCGGCGCCCACGTGAGCGGCAGCATCTTCGAGAAGCTCCACCATGGGGTCGCCCGTATAGATGAGGCGACGCTCGAATTGGCGCGGCAAAAAGGCCAGGTGAGGGTGGGGAATGGGAACGGCGCGGCCACCTACCAGATGTCCCTCGGTGACGGAGCCCACCGAGCGGGAGCGATCATCATTTTCGTTGGGGAGCAGGGGGAAGGGAGGTTCAAAACGCCCGTAGCCGGGCATCTTCCATATCTCATCGCTGGGCTCGGGAGGAGCCACAAAGGGCGGTGGAGTGGGCTGCGGCGCCAACTCGGGAAGGGCCTCGCCGGCCTCCGAAGATTGGATATCGGGCGGCGTGGAGGCAGGCGTGGCACAACTGGCTGACCCGAAGAAAAGGGCCAGAAAGAGTCCCGAAATGGCGAGTGGGCGGTTCAAAGCAATCGTAACCGTGGTCGGCGCGGCCTAGTCCAGCGATCAATATACCAGAGGGCCGGGCATTATTGGAACTATGCTCGTCGTCGCGAATTATCCCCGTATAAGGTGCTCCGGATCCTGCATCTGATAATCCCCGGCTTTGAATGAGCCGGTGTCCCGTTCCTCTCGACTTCGATCGATGGGGGTGCCGAATTCGTGGATTACCTGTGAGTCTCTGCGTTGGATAGTGCTGCCGTAGTTGAACCGCGGCGTGTCGATCTCGAGGCCATCGACGTCGGTGATGGTTCTTGTGACCTTGAATCCGATGGCATCGTCCAGGTCGAGGTCTGAATTGACTGCAGCCTCATAAAGAGCCTCAATGTCGACTTCACCGGAAGTCGCGGCGCTGGCCAGATCGGAGACGGACTGGCCCAGGGCGGCTGCAATAGCCACGGGATCGTTGACCACAAACTCCATCACCACTTCGCCATCAAAGCCCAGCAGTTCCTGACCAAATTTTGCCTCTAAAAAGATTCGCTCCAGATGAGCTCCCTCCATCTCGACGCCAGTGTTGACGTCGATAGCTGCACCGGCCTTGATGCCCATTTGACCGGCGTTCACAGTGCCCGTGAGGCGAGCCAGTATTTCTCGATCCGCCGTGGAAGCAGAGTCTGCCATCTCGTCGACCAATCCCTGGGGGAGGCGACCGATGGAGTTGCCCGCTGAAAGCCCGCGCTGAGCAGTGAAGGCCAGGCGATCCACCTGGCCAGATAAACGTTTTTCCGACTGGTAGAGCAGTCCATGTTCGGCGGTGATGTTGGCTGTTCCAGGGCCTGCGCCGACCTCGATGCCGGCCAGACCCTTGAGTTCCTGAGTATAGGAGACCATATGGTCTGCGGCGGCAGCTATCAGCGCGCCATTTGATAAGCCTGCCTGGTTACAGAGGGTGATATCGGCAAGCAATTCGAGTTCCTTTGGATTGTTGGTGTCGAATTCAAATTGGATGGCCCCCGCCCTTTCCCCACCGATGCCGGCGCTCTTACCCTGGCCTTGAACTTCTTTTCCCACGGTCACCATAACCCCCTCCTTATCGGCTAATGTCAGGGTGATCCGATTGGGGTCGGTCTCGGAGCGTTCGATGACCCACTCGTGGTTAACACCCAGCTTGGCCCCCAGCCCGTAGGTCAGGCTAAATCCAAACCCATATTCATGATGATAGGACTCGCCAGGGCCGATATGTTCGAGCCATTCATCGTAGTTTTCCTTGGTGGGCAGGGGCGGAGTTTCGAGGAGCTGCTCGGCCACCGCCGGTGATTTTTCGACAGCTTTCCCGACCTCGTCGAGGGCCCAGGTTGCGCTGATGAAGGCGCGCATTGGAGCAGGAGCGATGAATCTGGAGGGGGAATCGACCAGGGGACTCATGGGTGATAGATTGGCCAATTTCTGCAGGCCCTGTCCCGTCAATTCCACCTGATCCTCATATTTGACGAGTGCATTGCAGACGGTCTCGATGACGGCGTTTTTGATGCCATTTTTTGTGCTCTGGTATTCGGCGACAACCGCTGTTTTTGTGCGAGATGGGTCTTGGACGGCCTCGTGGATGGTTTTTACAAAATCGCCGAAGTTTCGAGCCGTGTCGTCGGCCACTTCCTGGAGCATCTGTCGATCGACGCCTTCAATGGTTTCGCGCACCCGGTCCTGGATGCCCGTGCGCATCTCCTTGATGGACTCCACGGTCTCCACGGTGGGGCGAATCCACTCAGCGGCTTTAGCCAGGCCCTCGGTGGCCTTTGATTGGCCGGCGCCGACGATGGCGTCGCGGATGACTTCTTTGCCGGCGCGGGCGTTCTCGATCTTGTTGGAGACACCACCCAGGGCCGATTGGCCCATATCTTTAAACGACTCCCAGCGATCGGAGTCGCCGGGCCCCTCCGTTTTTTTGATCTCCGAGGCCTCCTCGGCTTCGGAAGTGGAAGCCCCGTCGGCTTTGCCCACGTCTTCGGCCTCTTTGATGGCGTTGGCCGCCGTCGATGCGAAAGAATTAATTTTGTTCATCTCGTCCTCGCTCGTCGAAGGTCAATAGATATCCCCTAGATCTATTATCGACGATTTCAGACGAATTTTGCGTAACGCGCTAAACGCGCGTTGGGGTGGAGGGCCCTGGCGGGCCCGGGGTGGAGCGCCTGCGGCGCGGGGTGGAGGCGGCGTTGCCCCCGGGGTGGAGGGCCTGAACTGCAGGCCCGGGAACGACGGTAAACCATTGAGGTAGAGGATCTCTCGATGGGAAATAGTTCGATCTAGACTTGGCGGCGAAGCAAACTGGGTCGGTAGTTAAACCCGCGGCGCAGTCCAGCCGCTCCACCCCAAAACGCGGGTTCAGCGTTTTAAGGGTGGGCTGCGATCATGTCGATTTCGACGAGGACGTCTTTGGGCAGGCGTGAGACTTCGACGCAGGCCCGGGCCGGCGGATTGTCGTCGAAGTGGGCGCCGTAGATCTCGTTGACCTTTGAGAAGTCATTCATATTCTTCAAAAAGATCGTCGTGCGCAGCACGTGAGAAAAGTCCAACCCCGCCGCCTCCAAGACGGCTTCCATATTGGCCATGACCTGTCGGGTCTGAACTTCGACGCCGCCGTCGACGAGCTCGCTGGTCTCGGGATCGATGGCGATCTGGCCGCTGAAGAAAAAGAGGCCGCCAAAGCCCACTCCCTGGGAGTAGGGGCCGATGGCCTGGGGAGCTTTGTCGGTCTGGACGATCGTCTTTTCGGGCATGGTCATCTCCTCATTTAATAGGGGTGTGAGTTGCGCCATTTGTGTAGACCGAACAAGGGTTGAAGACAAGAGGACTGGATGGGGTGGAGGGGGGAGAAGGGGAGGTCAATCGAGCTACGGCGCTTTACCGAACCAAGGGGGGAATGCTAGGTTTCGAGTCGACGAATTTATTGCCAAACAATGGTGTGTGAAGTCCCGCCCGGAGGCACGTTTCAAGGATGAGTCTTCCTCTGAGTCGCGAAGTAGGGGCCGTGTATAGCAAGGCGGCAGAGATCGCCGGTGCGGCGCAGCGAGAGATGTCGACAGCCGAGGTGTTGTTGGCCATTTTCGAGGTGCCCAATCCGGCGTCGAAACTGTTGAGTGATCGAGCGATCTCGGCCGATGATCTGCGCCGTCGTGTCGACGGATTGGGCAAGGAGCGAGAGCATCTACTCCAGCGGGTTCGAGAGCGCAGCCAGCGCCTGGCCTCGGGAGCACGCTCCGACGTGGTGACCAGCCTGCACGTACTGGCAGCCCTGATGCGCGAGAGCCGAAGTCATGCCTATGCGCTGCTCGAGTCATGTGACGTCGATATGGGGGCGGTGCGCACGGCGGTGATGAGTTATGCCACCTCGTCGCGTCGAGTGCCCCGGCGGTTTCGATCCATGGCGCCTCTCGATGTAGAGACGTCACGGCGTGTTGAGAAGAGCGAGGATACGCCCACACCGATTGGCTTCCATCCCTCCCTGGGAGTGGGGCGAAAGAAGAAGACCGTCGAGCGGGCGATGAGCTATGAGGTCGCCGACGAGCCAATGGCCCGGGAGATGCCCGAAGTGCTCGCCGAGGCGTCGGAGCCCCAACCGGCCCTGGAACCGGAACCGGAAGAGAGAGCGGGGCGGGAGCGAAACAGCCCCACCGAAGAGCAGAGCCGAGGGTTTATCGAAAACCTGCGCCAGACCGGAGAGGGGCTGGCACTGGACAATCATCCCGGGATCAACCGTGGCGGTCGGCCGCGACCCAGGCGGCGGCCTGCGGCCCAGCGGGAGGCCGAGCTGGCCCGGCTGCAGGCCGAAGAGGAGCGACATCGTGAAGAAGAGCGACGCCGCGAAGAAGAAGCGGCCCGTCGAGCGGCGGCTATGGATGACGCCCACGAGACCACTCGCGATCTGGCTGCCCGCCTCTTTGCAAGACAGACCACTGAGGTTGAGGCAACCGGGAAGGCCGAAGACGATCGAGCCCGCCGATGGGCTCGTGACGCCGAGCTGGTCGAGGAGTACGAACTCGACGAGGAGGAATATCCCTACCTGGTCGAATTTGGCCGAAATCTGACCGTCGAGGCAGCCCAGGGGCGCATCGACGCCGTCATCGGCCGCGACGCGGAGGTTGCACAGCTCATCGATATTTTAGGCAAGCGGCGCTCAAATAATCCCTTATTGGTCGGTGAGCCCGGGGTGGGCAAGACGGCGATCGTCGAGGGGTTGGCCCGGCGGCTGGTCGAGCTGGCGCGAGATAATAAGTCGATGCGCCGACGGCGAATCGTGGAATTGGAGATGGGACGGCTGCTCAGCGGCACTCACCTTCGAGGGGCGTTTTCGGAGCGCCTGCTGGGGATCAAGGACGAGGTCGCCCGGGCCGAGGGGGAGATCGTCGTCTTTTTGGACGAAATCCATATGTGGATGGGCGCAGGCTCCGGCGGCGACGGCGGCGATGCAGCCGGTGAATTGAAGACCGCGCTGGCTCGCGGCCGCTTCCCCTGCATCGGGGCGACCACCCACGATGAGTGTCGCAAATTCGTGGAGTCCGATCCGGCCTTCGAGCGGCGATTCCAGCGGGTCAACGTCGATGAGCCCGACGAGGATACGGCGCTTCGAATCATCGAGGGCGTGTGCACTCATTACGAACACCATCATCACGTCAGCTATACCGACGAGGCACTGGAGGCGGCGGTGAGCCTGTCGGTACGCTATATCCACGACCGTCAGCTGCCGGACAAGGCCATCGGCGTGCTCGATCTGGCGGGCAGCCGCGCTCTGCGTCAGGGCTATGAGGTCGTCGACCGCGACGCCATCGCCCGGGTCGTCGCCGACGTGGCCTCCATTCCCGCCGAGCGGCTGACCGGCAGCGACGCCGACCGGTTTCTTCATATGGAGTCCTTTTTGGCCAAAGGGGTGGTGGGCCATGAAGATGTGGTCAGCTCCATCTCGGAGCTGCTGCGCCGCAACTATGCCGGGTTTCGAAGCCATCGCCCCATCGGAAGCCTCCTCTTTTTGGGACCCACCGGGGTGGGAAAGACGGAGATGGTCAAGGTGCTGGCCGATTTTCTATTCCACGATCGAGACGCCATCGTCCGCCTCGATATGTCGGAGTTTATGGAGGCCCATTCGGTGAGCCGTTTTGTCGGGGCTCCTCCGGGCTACGTGGGCTACGATCAGGGCGGCCAACTGACCGAGGCGATTCGCCAGCGTCCCTATCAGGTGGTGCTCCTCGACGAGATTGAAAAGGCCCATCCCGACGTGCTCAACCTGTTGCTGCAGCTCTTTGACGAAGGGCAATTGACCGACGGACGGGGCCGACAGGTCGACTTTTCCAACACCCTGGTGGTGATGACCAGCAATCTGGGCTCTCGTCATTTCGACCAGGATGAGCAGCCGTCGGCGGCCATTGGATTTTCCCGAGCTTCCAAGAGGAGGCAAAGTCGGCGTGACCGCATGGCCTTGAGCGGAAAGGTGCTCGACGCGGCGAAGCAGCATTTTACGCCGGAGTTATGGAACCGTATTGACGAGCGGCTCGTCTTTTTGCCGCTGTCCCGCGACGAGGTGGCGCGGATCGCAGAGTTGCAACTGGCCGACAGCCAGCAGCGCCTGTATCGAGAGAGCGCCATCGAATTGGAATACCGACCGGCGGTCATCGATCATTTGATTCGCCACGGGGGATACGATCCCAAATTGGGGGCTCGGCCCATGCGCCAGACCATCCAGCGGTTGGTCGAGGGAGCGGTGGCTCGCCAGATTTTGGCCGGCCACGTCAAGCGAGGGGGGCGAGTGGTGGTCGACGTGGAGGCCGACCAGGTGGTGGTGCGCCACGGCGGCTGAGGTCTTCAGTCGCTCAGGCCGCGTAGAGCCCGGGCGGTGAGCAACTCGTAGATATCCAGGAGGGACTGGTCGTCGAGCTCGGCCAAGGCTTTGCGATGGGCCTCGATGGTGGCCAGATCGCCTCGGGCAGCGGGGCCGGTCAGGGCTTGTCGCGGCGACTTAAAAGCCAGGTTTTCCAGGCTGGAGTTGGCGAGCTCGACGAGCATCTGGCGAGCCTGGTCGGCATCGATATCGGCGGCTCCGGCGACGGCCATGGCGCTGTCGATGAGGCTGACCAATAGATTGGCCGCCGTGACCGCCGAGGCGTGGTAGAGGATCTTGCGGCTTCCCTCAAGGCGGACCGGCTCGATCTGGGCCGGCGCCAGCAGGTCGCATAAGAACGCAACGGCCTGGTCGTCACCCTCGATGCTCCAGAAGGAGCGGGAGAATCGCTTTAGCGCCGCCCGTGGATCGGAGATCGCCTGCAGCGGATGCAATGAGGCGACGAAGAGATCGGGACGGCCGGCGAGGACCTGGCTCGATTGACTCCCTGAGGTGTGGACCACCACCGAACCCGCTGGAATCGAATCCTCTAAGTCTTCAAAGACGGTCTCGATGGCGTCGTCGACGACGGTGAGCCAGATCAAAGAAGGGGCTGAGAGCAAAGGGCCAAGGGCGTCGCTGAGCTTTCCATAGGTTGGGTTTGGCGAGGGCAGGGCAGCCTCTGCACAGGCCTGCTGGGTGCGGTTCCAGGTGGCGGTCAGGGGTTGATTCAATTGGTCGGCCAGCAATGCCAGTGATTGGCCGACGCGGCCATAGCCGACGATGATCCAGGGAAGCGACGCCCCCCCTTCAATGGGGTTATTATTCAGTGGCATTGCTGGCCCAGATAGAGGTTATGGGCTGCGATATATTGAAGGACCGAACGGGGAATCCATGGACGAACGGCTTCGTAATCACCGTCGGACAGAGCGTCTCGGATGCCCGTGGAGCTGATATCGGGCAGGTTCAGGTCCAGGCTGTCCACCACGTCCGTTGATGAGGCCACGTAATCACGGAGGTCGTCCCGGTCGTAGCCTCGCCGGCCCACGACGATGAGCCCCACTCGCTCCATCAACCCCTCCCAATTCTTCCAGCGGTGAACTTCGCTTAAGATATCGGCGCCGATGATCAGCCAAAACTGTGTATTCTCATAGCGCTTCTGCAGGGCGTCGACGGTGTCGATGGTGCGGCTCTCCCCGCCGAGGGTGCGCTCGATGTCGTCGACCCGCACCCGGGAAAGCTCGCAGAGCGCTCGCTCACACATGGCCATGCGCTGATCGAAGTCGACCAACTCCTTATCAAAGGCGTGCTGGAAGGTGGGAATCCACCATACCTCATCGATGGGCTGAGTCTGTAAGACCCACAGCGTTGCCAGTGTATGGCATAGATGAGGTGGGTTGAAGCTACCCCCGAAGAGAGCAATCTGGTCTGGTGGGTCGTCACTCATGGTACAGCAGGCATTGCTCACGGCGGGCGTCAAAATCAGTACGGGCGGCGTCGAATCCCTCTACGATCTCAAGGGGGTGGGCGCCATCCTCCAGGGCGATGCGCAGGTCTTGATCGCCGATCAGCAGGTCGATGGCAAGGCGGTCGACGACGAATTCGTAGGCTTCGGTGCGCCACTGGAATTGATCACCATGGAGCTTCAACAAGCCGGCCAGGATGCCATAAGACAGAGCGAGGCTCGAAAAAGACTGGCGATCGGTGACGTGAATTTGCATCCCCCGGCAGGTCTGGGCGGCGTGTTTCTGGAAGGTCGGTCGAAAGGCGGTGGGACGATAGGCCACGCCGGGCAGTTGGAGATCTTCGAGATAGCTGACCAGGGCCTGGGCGTCGACGAAGGGAGCGCCGAAGAGCTCGAATGGCCGAGTCGTGCCCCGTCCTTCACTCAGATTCGTACCCTCGAGAAGGCATTGGCCGGGGTAAACGGTGGCCGTGTCCAGAGTGGGCATATTGGGGCTGGGCATCACCCAGGGAAGACCGGTGTCGTCGTACCACATGGAGCGCTTCCATCGGGCCAACTGGATGACTTCAAACTCACATTCCCAGCCGCCGAAGCGATGGAAGAAATGAGCCAGTTCACCGGGGGTCATGCCGTGGCGGTTGGGAAGGGGCTGCATGCCCACGAAGGAGCGGCAGTCGTCGAGGACCAGATTGCCCTCCACCGCCAGCCCTCCCAGGGGATTGGGCCGGTCCAATACCACCACGGGCACGTCGGCGTCGCCGCAGGCGTCCATCATCAATCCGATGGAGTAGACGTAGGTATAGTAGCGGGCGCCCACATCCTGGATATCGCAGATGACGGTGTCCAGATCGGCCAGGTGGTGCGGATCGGGCCGGAGGCTGTCGTAGGTGTGGCCGTAGAGGCTCACGCAGGGAAGACCGGAGAGGGGATCGACGGTCTCGTCGACGGCCTCCATATCCTGAGCATCGGCGCGCACGCCGTGTTCAGGACCGAAGAGACGGACCACATTCAGGCCGGCCTGGCGCAGGGCTTCGATGGCATGGCTCAGGTCGGCGGTGACGCTGGTGGGATTAACCAGCAATCCAATGCGACGGCCCCGAAGTTCGTTGAGACGTCCTTCGTTCTCCAGCAGATGGTCAAGGCCGCTTGCTACGACTGGCCTGTTCAAGTCGCCTCCTCAGAGTCCTCATCACCCATTTCGGCTTCAGCGGCCTTTTTCTTTTTCTTCTTGCCCCCACCGAGCCCCAGGGGGACGCCGGCAATGGCTTTGGGTTTTTCCGAGGCCTGATCGCCGCCGCCGTCGAGGCCGCCCCAGCCACCGAGGGACTGCTCTTCGTCGGGCATCGGTTTGCCCTGAAGATAGGCGCTGAGCAGGTTGAGGTGATGAGCCATATTGCGGGCCACGCCGTGATCGCGCTCCGTCTCGAAGACGTGATCCTTGTCGCCGGAGATAATCTCCTGAATACCCTCTTCGAGACGTCCAAAGGGAGCGAGGAAGAGATGGAAGAGGAAGACGAAGAATAAGAGTCCGAAAACGATCAGGGCCACGGCGGCCATGGCGATATTATTTCGTGCCGCCATCAAAGGTTGGACCGCCTGGTCGGCGCTGGTCAACAGGACGATCCCGGCGGGGTTGTCGGTCTCGAATTGGCCGGGGAAAAAGCGCACCATGATACGGTATTGCTCGCCATCGATGGTGGCCGAAAGAATCTTCTCGGGCTGCTCCTGGGCCAGGATGTCGTGGGTCTCGTAGAGTTCGGAGCGAAGCTGGCGCTGCTCCTGAGAGCGAAGGGTGGAGCTGTGGATGCGATCGCCTCGAAAGAAGGCCACGTCCGGTGCTTGAACTTCTTCGCGGGCCGACAAGTTACGCTCGGCATCACCGCCGAGACCGTCGGCGATAAGCGACCGACGTCGCTCGGCGACGCTGTCGGTCATTCGATTGCCCAGAATCACCGCTCCGATTACCTCCTCTGATTCGGGATGGAACATAGGGGCTACGGCGACCACGTATAACTCGCGATCGTCGGAGGAGCGCCAGGACCAATTCCACATATCGATGACCACATGGCCCGCCTCCATCGCGTCGTGGACGATGGGAAATTCGCTGCCCACATTGTCACCGTATACGGAGGTCAGCCCACTTCCCAGGGTGGCAGCCAGCCGACCCGTATCGTCGATGGCCATGAAGAGATCATGCTCGAGGGGGCGCCGATCGATGAGTTCCAGGTCGAGATTGCGCTTGCCCTCCAGTGCAGCCGAGTTGGACTTGCGATCAAAGATGATCTCGTTGACCTCTAGCTGCATATGCACCGCCCGGTGGCGCTGTCGATCCCGATCCCCTTCGTATTCGGCGATCATCGCTTTTCGAAGGGCCTGGCGTCGGGCCACTAATTGCGCTTTTTCCTTGAGGGCGTATTCGTCGATGCGGTGAGACTTTTCGACCAGTGAGGCCGAACGCATCAGTGAGATTTCCGTATCCTCCATCGTCACCGGAACCAGGTTGCCCTGAATGGTATATAATGACAATCCGGCCAAGATGGCCATGAAAATGACGAAACTTAGGATGAATTTAAGTCGGAACATGACCGCACCTTCTACACGGGAGACGGTGAATCCTACACGGGGCCTGACTGATTTTAGCTAAGCGGCACTTCTTATGACTCGCCCAGTAGGGCGAATCACGAATATTTTCGCTTCAAACACAGTGGGTAGCGATTGTAAACCGGGCCAGGGTTGGCGGCAAGCTACGAGTTTTGCTGCCTCACAAGCATTTAGGCCGAGGCTTGAGCCCGTTGCTGCTGAGATTTGATCACCCAGTCGACCAGTCGTTGGTAATCCCTGGCTCCCCGACTGCTCGGGGCATATTCAAAGATGCTCTGCTTATGACGCGGCGCCTCTTTGAGGCGGGTATTGACACGGATTGGTGAGAGTACCTTGTCGTGAAAATAGCCGCGCAGCGTCTTGATCGCCTCGTCGCTGATATTGTTTCGCATATCATAAAAGGTGGGCAGGATTCCGAGGATGCGAATCGGGTGAAGAAGTACCTGGTTGACGTTCTTCAAGGTCTTGAGCACCTGCTTGACCCCGATGAGGCTCAAGTAGTCACAGGACACGGGCACGATGAGATGCTCCGCAAAGGTCAGGGCATTCATATTTAGAAGAGACAGGCTGGGGCCACAGTCGAGGAGAATAAAGTCGTAGTCTCGATTATCTCCGAGAACCCGTCTTAGATATTTATCTCGATCTTCGGACTGACGAGCCAAAAAGATCTCCGCAGACGCCAGGGTGTCGTTACCGGGTAGGATATCGAGGTTGGGTCGCGCGGCGACGATACATTCCGACAGAGGGCGGCGCTCGATCATGAGGTGGTAAAGCGATGATTCGCCATCGACGCCAAGGCTGATCCCCACGTGACCCTGGCTGTCGACGTCGATGATGAGCACACGGTAGCCCTCCCTGGCCAGCCCGGCGCCCAGAGATACGGTGGTCGTCGTCTTTCCCGTACCCCCTTTTTGGTTGAGCACGGCGATGCGCATCGGGCCCTCTTGTTGATGAGTCTGGCGCTGTCGATATTCGCGCACCGCTGGGCGTCGACACTCCATGGAGCAAAAATATTGGACTTCACCGCCCGTTTCGGCCCGCTGGTAGGCATAGGTCGGGGTAAATGAGGTATCGCAGACGCTGCATCGATGCTCGCCACGGTCAGTAGAGGCCTTTTGCCGGCACTGCTGGCTGCAATAATAGGTGACGTCCCCATCATTGGATTCAATCTGGTAACGGAATTTTACGAGGAACTGGCTGTCGCAGACAGCACAGACCTTGAGTGCCGAAGCCATGGTGAGCCTCCACCTTGGTGGACATGAAGGGTAATCGATGGGCCAAGTGACTATAGCCCTATACCAGAAATGACAGAAGTCCGACAATGACGTCTGATAAAAATTGGGGGTAAATCTTTACAAATTTTCACCGGTGGCGATAGTCTCTTCCAGTGGCGAGTCCGAGATTCGCCGTCCTTCCAAGGTATGTTATAATTGGATGACACTGGATGGAACCCGCAAACGGGGAGCAGGCCGTCCGTCGCGAGAGTAATCAACGCCAGTGATGAGATTTAGTATAGGAGGCAGGGATGGAAGGGACCCCCCAAAAGGGCGCAGAGGGACAGGAACTTCAGGGAGGGGAGCCGGCGCTGGCGCCGGAGATGAAAGAAGAGCTGCGGCTGGCCCGTCGCTGCTTTGCGCAAATCGAGCGGCTGACCACCCTGATGACCGGGTATCCCCCAGGTCACCCCACCGTCGAGGACGGCTGTCAGAAACTCAGCGATGCCTTCTATGAGTTCTTCGAGATCACTGACCGCCTCACAGTGCAAATCCATCCTCACTGGATGGACCTCTACGGCGCCGGCGAGGCCGTGTGGGAGACCAAGGAGCCCAAGGATTATTGCTTCGCTCTGAGTCGAGATGGGGTGTATCTGCTCCATATCCTTGCCGGTGTGGGCGGCGCGGAATTGCAGCGCTTCGTGGAGGTCTTAAATGAATTGGTGGACCAGCGCGACTTGAATATCGACGCCGTAACTCTGCTATTCGATGCGGGGTTTCGCTATATCTCCTGGGAGGCCGTCGACGAGTCATTGGCCGAGCTGGCCGGACTCGAAAGCAATATGAAAAACCGGGACACTCCGGAAGAACAGGAGATGATCGACGAGCTCTTCGACAAGGCCTTCGACGAGGACGAGGTCGTCGCCGACAACGACGGCGAAGTCATGGACGACGACTTCGAGATTCGCCTCCAAAACCGCGCCAATCAGCAGATGAAACTCGAGGTGGGGTCCAGGCAATTTCTCCAGCTGAGCCAGGAGGCTCAGGAGCACCTGGCGGATTTGAAGCGGGGGTTTCAGGAGCACCGAGAGCTGGAGCATCGCCAGGGGGAGGTGCTCTCGGCGGTGTTGGGAGCCAAGCCGCGGCGAAAAATTCGAAAGGGAGCGATCCAGCAGATCGGCAAAGTCATGGGCGAGCTTCTGGAGACCGACGAGCCCTGGGAGGCGCTGACCTTTTTGAAGCTCATCCACCAGTGGCGGGATAAATTCCAACCCCAGGTCGCCGGCGAGCTCAAAGAGATCGTCAAAGAGTGCTTTACGAAAAGACGGATCCAGGTCTTGGTCAAGCAGGTGGCCACCTCCGACAAGAAGGGACGTCGCGCCACCTTACAAATGTTCAATGCTCTCCATCTCGACGGGGCCGACCGAGCTCTGGCCGAGGTGTTGGCCTGGGAACTCGACGAAGACGCTCGTGAAGACGTGGTGCGCTACGTCAGAACGCGCGCTCGGTTTGGGCTGGGGTTTGTCGAGGAGGCCCTGCCCGCCGTGCCGGGGGAAAAAGCGGGGCCGTTGGTCGAAATTCTCGTAGCATCCATGCCCAAGTCGCGGTCCATGCTCGTGAAGTTATTGTCACAAGAGGTGGAGCCGGATTTGAAGGTCAAAGCCCTGCGTGCCCTGCGGGGGACCTGGGAGGACTCCGGCGAGATTCGCGACTTCCTGGTTCCCCTTATCAAGGGATCGAATTCCAAGCTGCGGATCATGGCTGCTGACAGCCTGGGGCAGGCGGCTCCCCAGCACGTCTACCGCGTATTAGAGCCTCTTCTTACTCCGGCCCTGGCTAAGCGGCCCGACGAAGAGGTCGCCGAGTTGGTGCGCATCTTCGTCAAGGGCGCCGGTCCCAAGGGGGTCAATAAATTGGGTGAATTGGTCAAGCGAAAGAAATTGGCCAGCGAGGAGGAACAAGAACTGGCGTTGAAGATCGTCCAGGCGCTCATCAAGAATCCGTCGCCGGCGATCGTAGAGCTGTTGGAGTCGGCCGCCGGTGATTGGCTGGTGGCAGGAAAAATTCGAAACACCTGCAAGCAGGTGTTGGAGATGATTCAGGGTTAATCAATTGCCAAAAGGAACGTGGCGATGACCGAGCAGTTGGGAGAACATCAAGTGGCCGGCGGTGGCGAGCCGAATATGCAGGAATTTGGCCGCTTCTTTCTGGACAGCGTCTATCGAATTCTAAAAGTGGCCTCGATCTACAGCGTCGATCACAACCAGACTCGAGAGGCAATTCAGGAGTTCTTGCCGATCTTCGAGAAGAGCGTAACCGCCCTCGATGGGGCGATTATCTCCATGACCATCCGCGGTGAGCTGTGCAGCGTCAACGGGGAGACCTTGCGGTTGAAGAGAAAAGAGCAGGAGCGGCTAAATGAACTCCATGGCATCTTCGAGGCCGCCAATATCCGTGGCATCGCGTTTGAACGGGGGATGAGCGCCGAGCACCTGGCGACATTTCTGAAACACCTCAACGAAGCCGCCAGCCATTCCAGCGAGGTGGAGGGGATGGAGCACGTCCAGGTGCCCAATATCTCGATCTCCCACGGCTCGCCGAGTCAGACCATCATGGAGGCCATCGCCAAGGTCAATAAGGCGATGTACGTGGCCCATATCTATATTCGCGCTCTGGTCAAAGTACGCAATATGCACGACCAGGTCCGGGAGACCAATGATCCAGATGTGCCCACGGGAGTGGTGAGGCGAATCCTGCAGGCTATCTCGGAGCTGTTGGCAGATGACGATTTTACGATTCTCGGCTTGTTGCCCATGCGCTTGGTGGCCCCGGACGTCAGCTCCCATTCGGTCAATACGGCGGTCTACTCCATGTTGCTCGCCGATCGGCTGGGGCTGGAAAAACAAACCATCGCCTATATCGGCATGGCCGTCATCTATCAGGATATCGATCGACTGGTGGGCGTGGCGGTGGGACAACGCGACCGGGACGCCGGGTTGGACGCCCATCGTCAATTTTCGGCAAATATGCGCGACGTGGCTCAGATGCTAAAGCATGTGGGCGGCGATGTGGTTTCGACGCTTCGGATTTTGCTGACCTATGAGCGGGGTTGCAAATACAACGAAGAAGTGGGCCGTCCCTTCTATCGACGCGACCGCCATCTGCACTTGATCAGCCGAATCGTCGATCTCTGCCGCACCTACGATCTGCTCATTCAGGGGCTTCAGGGCTATAAGAGCCGCCGCCCCGATCTGGCGATTCAATACGTGGAGAGCCGCTCTGGTGAGATCTTCGATCCCCCACTGGTCGATCTGCTGGTCTCAACCCTGGGGATGTTCCCCATCGGCACGATGGTGCAATTGACCTCGGGAGAGCGGGCGGTGGTCATTCGCACCCCGGCCCCCACGGCCGACCCCCGTCGACCGGCGGTGCGGCTCATCGACGCGGCCAATCCGACGGTGATCGATCTCTCCGACGAGAGCTATCACCATATCGAGATTGCCCATTCCCTTGATATTGAAGAGGTCACCAATAACCCGTCACAGCTATTCCTGCTGACCTGATCAGTCCACCTGAATGATGTCGTCATCGTAGAGTTCGGCCAAAAGCGTCAGAGTCTCGAGGCGAGACATGGCGCTCATGTCCAGGATGTCCTCGAAGGTGAGCATCCCGTCGATCTGGCTGAGGAGAAAGCCAGCGCGATTATCCAGGTCCAGGCCGGCGATATCGCCCATGGACACTGCCAGGGAGGGCGTGAGCATCAACGAGCCGAGGCGGTCTATTTGCAGTCGTTCCAACTCCCCTTCGAGTAGGCCTCTTAGCTCCCTGGCTGCCTCGTGACCTTCGTCGACTTCGAGGATGGCGTCGACCAGGTCCATCGCTTCTTGGAATTGACCATTCCCATAGTGGGTCTGAGCCTGGTCCATGGTATTGGCCAGGGCCTGTGCTGGATCGTCGGCCTCCGAGAGCGCGTCCTCCACTTCCTCGAGGACGAACGACGAGGCCTCTAGCGGTGCATTCCGAACGCCCGTCGGTGCTTGTTGGGCAAAGGGGTTGGTGTCTTCCGAGGATTCCTGGCGGTTCGAGAAGGAGCCCCTGGGCACGTTTTCTTCGGGTTCTCGACTCGGTGTGGGCTCGTCTCCCATTTCCCGAAGCATGGGTTCCCCTCGATAGGACACCCCAGAGGAGGTACCACCCGGCGTCGCACCGTCCTGAATGGGAGCGATCTTGCCCTCGGAGGCGGTAGCCGAGGCGGAAAGCTCTTGCCCCAATGCCAATAACTCATCTTCTGGGAGCGGTGTTCTCGGTCCCGAGGAAGGCTCTCTTGGAATTGGTGTGCTTCCCCGGGCAGGAGTAGCCATCGACTCCTCAAAGGAGCTAGCTGCGCTCTGAGAGACTATGGGCGTCTGGCTTCGTGAGCGCTCGACACCCAACGCCTGCGGTGGCGGCGTGTCGCTGGTTTGGCGGTCGTCTTCCCTTGCCGCCGTAGGTTCGGCGGAGACGGAGGGGCTGACGGGAAATGGGGAGGGGGTCTTGTCCGACGACGCGTCCTGTTCGCCCTCATTGATCGGTGGCGGAAAGAATGAAGCGTCATCTGGCGGATCGGCGTAGCCCATCTCATTTGCGAAGGGTTCGTCGTCGCTGCCATCACCGCTCAACGGGGGAGGGGCGAAGTCGAAATCAAACTCGTCGTCCTGTTCGTCCTTGGCTTCGACCTGCTGGTCCGCGGCCGGTTCGGGGGCGGGTGCGAAGTCGAAATCAAACTCGTCGTCCTGTTCGTCCTTGGCTT
>SLJM01000369.1 GCA_007135085.1 Myxococcales bacterium | reverse complement strand
GGCTTTGCCCATGATCCCCCCGGCTCTGGAAGCAAAATTGGCCGGTGCAAGAAGCTACCACGAGCAATACGGCCGATGTGCGATCTGTGAGATGGTCGACCGCGAGCGGCGCAGCGGGGAGCGAATCATCGCCGAAAACGATCATATCCTCGCCCTGGCTCCCTTCGGATCCCGAGTTCCCTACGAGGTCTGGATTCTTCCCCGAGATCATGGCGCGGACTTTTCGATCACCCCTGAAAAAGTGCTGGTAGACCTTGCTGGAATGACCGCCACAATTCTCTCTCTGTGGCGCTCCATACTGGGCTCGGTCTCCCATAATATAGTTCTCCACAGCGTCCCCTTTGATCTCGCGGGCAAACCGTACTATCACTGGCACCTGGAACTGCTCCCTCGACTGGGCCAGGTCGCTGGCTTCGAGTGGGCGTCAAAGATTTTTATCAACGCCATCCCCTCGGAGGTGGCGGCCCAACGTCTACGCAGTCTGAGTATTTAAACGCTTTTTAAGCCACTGAACGGAAAAACGAATGGATCTGTCCCGCTATATCACCACCAAAGACTCGTCGGACTTTGTCGCCGAGGAACGTCTCACCGTCGTCTTTGCCTCCAGCGAAGTCGCCCCCTTCTCTAAGACCGGTGGACTGGGCGACGTGGCCGCAAGCCTACCCATGGCATTGGCCCAACGGGGCCACAACGTGGTCATCTTCACTCCCCTCTACGGCCACCTCGATCCCCACAAATTGCGGTTGAGCAAGCGGCTTCACAGCCTGGAAGTGCCTCGCAAGAGCAAAGCCCAGTCCAAGGTGGAGGCCACTTTATGGGAGGGACGGCTCGGCCAGGGAGTGCGGATCTTTTTCGTCGACGCCGAGGAGTATTTCGGCCGCGAGGGACTCTACGGCCAAGACGGTGCTGCCTTCGAGGATAACGCCGAGCGATTTGCCTTTTTCAGTCGGGCGGCCGTCGAATTTGCTCGCTCTTATCCCCTGAACGTAGACGTCCTCCATTGCAACGACTGGCACACCGGCCTGGCCCCGGTCTATGCCCGCCATTATTACGAGGAAGAATTTGCCAACACGTCGGTGCTCATGACCATCCACAACCTGGCCTTTCAGGGCACCTTCGAGGGCGATCAATTCGACGCCACGGGGCTTCCCAAGAAATTCGCCGACGAAGGTGAGCTCCTCGACGACTCGGGCAAGCTCAACTACCTCAAGGGTGGACTTCTGCACGCCGATCGGATCACCACGGTCAGCCCGGGATACGCCAAAGAGATCCAGACTGAGGAAAAGGGCATGGGCCTGCACGCTCTCCTTCAGGCCCGCTCCGAAGAGCTGACCGGCATATTAAACGGCGCCGACTATAATGTGTGGTCCCCCGACGTCGATCGCCATATCTCGGTGCAATACGACGTGGAGACGCTAAACGGAAAGCGCCAGAACAAGGCCGAGCTCCAGCATAAAAACGGTTTGCCCGTGCGCCCCACCCTGCCACTGATCGGTGTAATCAGCCGATTGACCGAGCAGAAGGGTATCGACGTCATGGTGCCCACCATTCGATCTCTATTGTCGGGACTCGAAGACGAGCGTGACGGTTTCCAATTATTCGTCCTCGGCGAGGGTGAAAGCTGGCTCCATGAGGATCTGGAGGCCCTGGCTAAAGAATTTCCCAAGCGCGTGGTCTTCAAAGCCGGCTACGACGAGGCCATGGCTCATCGCGTTCAGGCCGGCAGCGATATCCTGCTCGTGCCCAGCCGCTTCGAGCCCTGCGGTCTGACCCAGATCTACTCCATGCGCTACGGCACGGTCCCCGTGGTCCACTCCACGGGCGGATTGGCCGATACGGTCTCAGACCTGCGCGACGATCCCGACCATGGCACGGGCTTTGTCTTCAAGGAACTCACCGAAGACGCCATGGCCGGCGCCATCGAACGCGCCTCGGCAGCCTATCGAAATTATCGCAAGTGGCGTCCCCTGATGGTGCGCGCCATGGAGCTTGATTTCTCCTGGGGTGAGTCGGCCCACCAATACGAGTCGCTCTACGTCTCGCTCGCCGAATTACAAAAGGCCGCCGAATGATCCCACCGTCGGGGGGAGATCTGGCCAGGGTAATACAATAAATAGCCACTGTATCGAGGGTTTTTATGTCCGAAAAATCCAACGCCGCACGACTGGAAGAGCTCAACGAACAGGCTGAACTCGGCGGAGGTCAGGCGCGGATCGACCGTCAACACGACGCCGGAAAGCTCACCGCCCGCGAACGTATCGACCTGCTCATCGATCCCGGCACCTTCGTGGAGCTCGACAAGCTGGTGGTCAACCGATGCAACGACTTCGGGATGGACCAAAAGAAGATCCCCGGCGACGGCGTGGTCACCGGTTACGGCAAGGTCGACGGCCGTACGGTCTATGTCTTTGCTCAGGACTTTACCGTCTTCGGCGGCAGCTTGAGCGGCGCCTATGCCGAAAAGATCTGCAAGGTCATGGATCTGGCACTTAAATGCGGCGCTCCCGTCATCGGCTTGAACGACTCCGGCGGCGCTCGCATCCAGGAAGGCGTTCAGAGCCTGGCCGGCTATGCCGATATCTTCTATCGCAACACCCGGGCCAGCGGCGTCATCCCTCAGATCTCGGCCATCATGGGGCCCTGCGCCGGCGGCGCCGTCTACAGCCCGGCGATCACGGACTTCATCTTCATGGTCGACGAGACCTCCTATATGTTCATCACCGGGCCGGACGTGGTCAAAACCGTGACCAGCCAGGAGGTGACCAAACAGGAATTGGGGGGCGCAAAGGTTCATAGCGAGACCAGCGGCGTCTCCCACTTCGAATGCGCCTCCGAAGAAGAGTGCATCGCCGGTATTCGCGAACTCCTGTCCTTTCTTCCCGCCAATAACGCCGAAGATCCTCCCTTCGTAGCCACTGACGACCCGGCCGACCGTCGGGCCGAGGCGCTGGCCGATCTGGTGCCGGAAAACCCCTCGCGCCCCTACGATATCACCGAACTGATCGCCCATGTGGTCGACGACGGACATTTTTACGAGGTCCAGGAGGCCTACGCCCGCAATATGGTGGTTGGCTTCGCCCGTCTGGGCGGCCGCTCCGTGGGCATCGTGGCCAACCAACCGGCTCATCTGGCGGGGGTGCTCGACATCGACTCCAGCCTCAAGGGAGCCCGCTTCGTTCGCTTCTGCGACGCCTTCAATATCCCGATCGTCACCCTCGTGGACGTCCCCGGCTTCTTGCCCGGCGTCGACCAGGAATACGGGGGTATCATCAAACATGGCGCCAAATTGCTCTTCGCCTTCGCCGAAGCCACGGTCCCCAAGGTCACGGTGATCACCCGCAAGGCCTATGGCGGCGCCTACGACGTGATGAGCTCCAAGCATATCGGCGCCGATATCAACCTGGCCTACCCCACCGGCGAGATCGCCGTGATGGGCCCCGACGGCGCGGTAAATATCATTTTCCGAAAGGAATTGGCCGCCGCCGACGACCCGCAGGCCAAAAAGGACGAGCTCGTCGAGGAGTACCGCCAGACCTTTGCCAACCCCTTCAAGGCCGCCGAGCTAGGCTATATCGACGAGGTCATCGATCCCCGCGACACCCGGCCCCGGCTGATTCAATCGCTGGAGATGCTGGCCAATAAGCGCGACGAGAACCCGCCCAAAAAGCACGGAAATATTCCCCTCTAAGCTATATTCAGGAACTTTCTCCCCCTTCGCGGGGAGACCAACCATCCACCAAAAAAGCCCGTCACCTCCTCAAAAGGTGACGGGCTTTTTTTATCTGAACTTCAGGGCCTCTCAGCGCTCCGAAATCGGCGGCACGTCGCGCTCGTTTTCACCGATATAAATCTGGCGCGGTCGGTGAATGCGGAAGGCCGGGTCGTTGCGCATCTCCTGCCACTGGGCGATCCAGCCCGAGGCGCGGCCAAGAGCGAACATGACGGTGAACATCTCCGTCGGAATCTCCAGGGCGCGATAGATGATGCCGCTGTAGAAGTCGACGTTGGGATAGAGACGGCGCTTGACGAAGAATTCGTCCTCCAGGGCCACCTTCTCGAGCTTACGAGCGATGTCGAGGAGCGGGTCGTCTTTGCCCAGTGCGGTGAGCACGTCGTCGGCTGAGGCGCCCAGGATCTTGGCTCGGGGATCGAAGTTTTTATAGACCCGGTGACCAAAGCCCATAAGACGGAAGTCCGAGGACTTGTCCTTGGCCAGACCCACGTATTTCTCCAGGTCACCGCCGTCGTCCTGGATGGCCTGGAGCATCTCGAGCACTTTCTGGTTGGCGCCGCCGTGGAGCGGGCCCGACAGAGCGCCCACGCCTGCCGAGATGGAGGCGTAAAGGCTCGCCATGGCGCTTCCCACCATTCGCGTCGTGGAAGCGCTGCAATTTTGTTCGTGATCGGCGTGGAGGATGAGCAGCTTGTCGATCGCTTTGGCGATGGTCTCGTCGACGTCGGGCTCCTCTCCGGGGGTGCCGTACATCATGTGGAGGAAGTTGCTCGCAAAGTCGAGATCCTTCGACGGCTCCACATAATCAAGGCCCTGCTTATAGCGATAGATATAGGCGGCCAGGGTGCTGGTGCCGGCGATGACTCGCAGGATCTCCTCTTCCGTATCACCGTCGGGATAAAACGTTCCCAGCGCCGTCATCAGCGAGGACAACATGGCCATCGGGTGGGCCGTCTTGGGGAAGCCCTCCAGGACCTTTTTGATCCCCTCGTCGAGCACGGCGTATTCGGCCAGGGTGGCCCGCAATTCTTTGAGCCGGGCCTCGTCGGGAAGTTCACCCCAGACCAGCAGGTTGATCACCTCTTCGAAGGTGACCTGCTCGGCCAATTGTTCGATGGGATAGCCCCGGTAGCGGAGCACGCCGTTCTCACCGTCGATAAAGGTGATGGCGCTCTGGCAGGAGCCCGTATTTCCGTAGCCCGGATCCAGGGCGACGGCGCCCGTGGTTCCTCGAAGTTTGGCGATATCAATACCAACTTCGCCTTCACTTCCCTCCACAAGAGGAAATTCGTGGTCCGTACCATCAAGGGTCAACTTCGCATTACTCATGGACTATCTCCGTTGATCACCATGTCACTGATATTAGAATTTACCCCGGCTGGCCCCGCAAAATAGGTGGGAAGCCGGCGATCCTGTCGCTTCTCAAGGCGTCGGGAGGGTAGCAACAAACCGAAACAAAGGGAAGGCACCTTTATCTCGTTGATATTATTCGCTTTCCTCACCGTCTTGCCCGTCAACACGGGCCGGGTCGTCGTCGGCGCAGGGCGTTTTGGCCAGGACGAATTTCAAATTCGAATCATGAACCAGACAGGTCTGACCGCGAAAGCGCTCCGGCAGTGAGCGTTGAAAATCACCGCGGAACCGCGCGTGCTGCATGATCGCGTAAAACGTGCCGTCGCCCACTTCTTCGAGAAAGACGTCCCAGTCCTCGTCGCTGCGCACGGGCCGAACTTCGTTGGCCGTATAATAGGTCTCACCTCGCCAGTTGAGCTTGAAGGCGATGGCCGGCTGCTCGCAATAAGTCTTTCGCCGATCTGCCCCCGGTGGGGGCTCGATGGGATCGCATAATTCGTAATAGCGATCCCAGATCGACTTCTGACTCATCGTACCGCTGATGGCCGGCATATAGACGTTGAGGCAAAACAACACCATCGCCAACGCCCCGGCGCACAAGATGCTCACAGACCAACGCCGTGTCGCTCGGTTCCGCACAATAGGCACCAGCGCAGCTCCGGCAACCATGAGCACCGAAATAATCGCCAACGCCACCTGAAAACCACCGTCCCAGGCCTGATGATCCCAGTTGCGATCATAGCGATAGGTAAAGAGATTCTTGATCTGCTGGGGGTCGGAGAACAAATCCCACATCACCACCGCCACAATGGCCGCCCCCAATGCATACAGCGGCCAGGGCTGGCCCTCGGTCGACTCCAACAGATCGTCGACGGCGATCCCCACCAACATGGCCAGTGCCGGCACGGCAGGCAGTATATAGTGATGGAAGGTGGTGCTCGACAGCGAGAACAGCGTAAACGCCACGACCGCCCAGATGAGGAGCATCAAGATCGCCCGCCCCTGGTCACCCGCAAATGGCTGTTTTCCCCGCGAGAAGATCCGTACCAATGCCGCCGGCAAGAAGGCTGACCAGGGAAAGAGCCCGTAGCCCAGCCAGCGGATAAAATGCTCAAAAGAGCCGCTCGACAGGGCGTGAACCCCGCTGCTGAATCGCTGGAAGTGGTCGTGGACGAAGAAACGATTCCAGAATCCCGGGTGATGGCGAATCAGCATCGCCGCATACCAGGGAAAGGCCACGGCGATGAAGATCAGCGTGCCTCGCAGCAGCTCGACTCGCCGCAGCAGACCCCACTCCCGGTTGATCAGGATATATAAAAAGAGAATTGCCCCGGGGAGCATAAAGCCGAGCAGCCCCTTGGCCAGGGTGGCCAGGGCGATGAAGACGTAGAAGGTCAACAGGTAGAGGCGCCGGCGAGTCATCGTCGGCCGGTCGAAGACCAGGTAGAGGGCCAGGCCAAAACAGGTGGCGTAGATCGAGGCCTGTACGGGCCCCCAGATAAACCACCCCACAAGCAGCTCATCGACTCTGACCTCACCGGAGGTCAGCAGAAGTCCCAGGAGCAACCCCAACAGGGGCAGCCAGACAATTCCCAGCGCGACCAATGCAATCTTTCGGCGCACTCTGTGGCGCCAGACCAGCGTCCAGGCTGCCAATAATGCGGCCACTCCCAGCACGCCTCCCCAGATACCGGTGAGCATCATGGGATTGGCCGTCAGATCGGCCATCAGCCCCACCTCGGGCCCACGCCAACTGGACAACCCCATCAGCACCAGCGAGAGCTGGGGAATGGCCAATACGGCGATCCAGGCCAGGCATAATAGCTGGGAAAACCGCCCTGCCCTGGCGTCGCGATCTTTGCCGAAGACGGCCATCATGAAAAAACACATCCCCACCGTCATGGTGCCCACAAAGGGCATATCGGTCTGGGACTGCCGGCCGAGCATCGCCCAAAATGGCGAGGTGGCCAGCACGGTGGCCATCAACACCCCTGTGCGGCGCCGAAAGACGCTGGCCCCAAAGGAATAGACCACCACCACGGCCAACATGGCCGTCAGCGCCACGCCCAGGCGTATGGCCCATTCATTGACGCCGATGACCTCGATCCCCAGGGCCATCATCCACATCAACAGGACGGGCTTGGAGAAGAAATAGCCCCCTTCCGTATTTCCCCCGCCCCCTTCCCAGTGGCTGCCCCACCACAGGCTTATCCAGTCCTGGCGCTCCGTGATCTGGCGCGCCACCTCTCCATAATGAGTCTCCCAGGGATCCCAGAGACCAAAGGTGCCCAAGAGGGGCAAGAAGATCACCGCAGCAGCCAGCGTCAACCACAGGTGGTCGCGCCACCCCTTGGTGGGATGGGGCTCGAACCAGGACAGCTCAGACCACCACTGACGGATCGGCGTGGTCTTCAGCCGCCTCTTTTCGTTCGAATTCTCCTGACCCATGCATGCCTCTTGCTCTCAATCTTGCCGACCACTCTCAGTTAGTGACCTCGACGTGAGTTACTCTACCATGGCCTCACAATCGTAGAGCTTTCGGCATAGGGCGATGATCCGTGGCGAGCGAATGCGCCAGTCCATGCGGTTCATTGTATAGCCGATGGCCACTTCCTCGACGGGATCGGCCCACCCCAGGGCGCCGCCCATGCCGGGATGACCGAAGGATTCGGCGTTCGGGCAGAAGAGATGACGTTCTTCTTTGCAAAACCCGTTGGACCAACCCACCGGCTTTTGAAGGACCAGGTCATTGTCCGACCAGCCGTGACGGCTGTAGACCGGCTCCAGCGTCTTCTCCTCGAGGTAGGTCGTACCATCGAAGGTGCCTCTGGAGGCAAATGGCAGGTAGGCCCGGGCCACCCCGTGGGCGCTGGCTGTGGCCGAAGCCCATCCCAGGGCCGCCCGGCGCACGGGCGGTTTATTGTATAGGGTGATGTCGTCGTCCGGAATCGAAGGGTTGAGCAGCGCCCGACGCATCGTTGATTTGGGGGTGAGAAACTTCTTAAACACCCGGGCTTCCGTGGACTGTCGCTGCGTGGCGGCGTTGGACAGCATTTTGAGCACCCGTGAGGCCGTGGCCGGCGGGTAGAGGGTGGCCGTCTTGGCGTCCAGCGATTCCGGCGCGCCCACGTAGACATCGGAGTCCAGGGGCTCGAAGAGTTCGTTGCGCAAAAACTCTCCCACGTCCTGTCCACCGGTGATGCGCTCGAAGAGCTCTCGGGCGTACATCCCCCAGGTGATGGCGTGGTATCCCTGATCTTTGCCGATCGCCCAATTCGGCGATTGTTTTTCCATGGCCTCTCGCAGCCGCCCCTCGCAGCCGGGGTCGGTGCAATCACTCAGGGAAAAATCCTCGTCCAGATAGGCCAGCCCACCCCGGTGGCCCATCAGGGTCCCCACGGTCATGGGCGCTTTGCCGCTCTGGGCGAATTCGGGCCAATACTGGGCCACCGGGGCGTCCCACTCCAATTGTCCCCGATCAGCCAGCAGATGCAGCGCCATGGCCACAAAGCCCTTGGTCACCGAGAAGACGCAGATCCGCGTATCTCGCTGCCAGGGCCTCTCCGATTCCACGTCCGCCCACCCGCCCCACAGGTCTATGACGCACTCCCCGCGTCGATAAACCGTAAAGCCGGCGCCAATCTCGGCGCCCCGTTCCAGTTGATGAGCAAAGAGTCGGGCCACCGACTCAAAGCCGTCGGCGTAGCTGCCTCTGGCAGGCCCCGGTGCTTGATTCTTCAATTTCGATGTCATTTGAACCTGTCTCTTCGGAGGAGAAATCTAATCGGCCCGATTATTGACCAGCGGCGGTGGCCAGACAAGCTCAGATAAGGGAGCCCACAGGTTAAGATATGCCCGTCCCCTTGCCATCACTCTCGAGACCGGACCTTCTACTTTCTTGCTCTGGAACAAAATTACCTGTGTAATGACTTCTGATAGCGATAGGCAAATGGACCCCGGCGCAAATTGACGACCATGAATACCAATCTTCGAATCATGCTGATCTCCTTGCTTGGCCTGGCGCT
>SLJM01000500.1 GCA_007135085.1 Myxococcales bacterium | reverse complement strand
CGATCGAGGTATTTACGTCACACCAAATAATTGGGAGGGTGACCCCTACCAACTGAGAACCGAGCAGATTTTCCAAATCACCCCCCTGGGGGGAAGCGATGTATTTTGAATCCCAAAAGTCTATTTCGATAGGCGGAAGAGAAGAGGACGTTCACTCCGATCTCGATGACGCTCTTCGACTGCTGATAGGAGAGAGTAAAGCCCACGCGGCGGCGCTCTTTATCCTGCGCGACGTCAAGGGATCATTTTTTCTAGCCAGAGGAGAGGGCCGGGGTCTTGACGGACTTCGCCGCGCCATCGACTCAGCACAGGGCAGACGAGTACCGGATCCGCTGCGGGAGCGAATCCTCTGCCCCTCAGCGCTGCCTCAGCCCCCGCTGAAATGGTGGAACGAGGATTCATCCACCTTGCTTACCAAACTCGGAAATTCTCAAGCCATTGGGCGAGATTCCATCGACGTTCTTATCTTCTCCGAGGCGCGGTGCCTGGGATGGTTGGGATTATGGAGAGATGACTCCACCGGGCGATTCCCGCCAGGCGAACGGGAGACTCTCGAGGAACTCGTCGGCGACGTTCGTCACCGTCTTCTCGAGGCAATAAAACTCGAAGATCAGTTGCTCGCCGACCGAGAAGGTGTCGTTCTCTTACGCCGTGACGGTGTACTCACTCATATCAGCCCGGCCGTCGAGCGTTGGTTCAATGACCGTCATCGACAGCAACTGGTCGAGTTGATGGAGACCAGCCGCTCCATCGAGTTTATAGGAAAACACTTCCTCTTTGGCATGGCCGTCACAATTAAACCGCTGAACGGGCTGGCCGTCGAACCGGTCTATATGATCCAATTCGAATGCCCTCAGCTTCCGCGCCCCTCACTTTCCACCATGCTCACCCCCGCCCAATTGGAAGTGGCCACGGTTGCCATGAAGGGTATCACCATCGCCCAGATCGCCGACGAACTGACGCGCAGCCCGCATACCATCAAGACTCACCTACGCGACATCTATGAGCGCCTTGGCGTTTCCTCCCGCTTAGAGCTGACCACCTATTTCAGCGCTTAGAATAATCTCCAATTCAAGGGGGTGAATTTTCTGCTCCACCTCTCAATATTTGAGCGGTTCGGCGAGGTGCACAAAAAACAAGCTCCCACCCACATCTACCACGTTCGTGGTAGTCCCTACCCCACAAATACCAAACCACCATCAAAACCCATTAACATACCCCAAAAAACAACTAACACCTCCCCAGATAACACCAATAATTCTTATAAACTTTTCTCCAAATATACCCCGTTCTAGGTATGGCCATAAGCACTCTCGAATTGTAACTATGTGTTCTGTCTCAACGCATGTTCCTGAGGATGGGAATCTCCCCGCCGCCAGGCGGGTCCGGAAAACCCGGCTTTTGAAGAAGTGTCTCGACAATTCTTAAAAGCTGGGTCCGCCATCACAGGCGAAGATCGGATCGCAGGTCCAGATTGCACATTAGTAGCGAAACACAAGCACAATCATACAGGAGGAAAACCAGACCAACCCGCTGAAAACAGCAAATACAAGTGCATCTTCAACGTGGAAAATATTCGCAGCAAAAAAATCAACCCTCCACGATGGATGCAGCAGAAGCCTTAAACCTTATTTTTTTGGAGAAGAAGTCATGAGTTGGAAGACAAGAGTGAAAATCCTAGCGAGCTCGCTATGCCTGGTGGCCTATGCCGCCGGTTGTGGTGGCGAGAGCGGCCAGGACGGATTGGACGGTCAAGACGGCCAGGATGGCCATACGGTGACCATCATCGACGTCGAGGCCGGTCACGATATATGTGAATTCGGTGGTCAGAAGATTCTGGTCGGCGAAGAGCTCAACGACGACGGAGAAGTTGACGAAGAGGCAGAGACCACGACCGTTCACTATGTCTGTGACGGTGAAGACGGCGAAGACGGAGCCAGTGTCCTCGTCGATCGCCGCGACGCCACCGACCAGGAGTGCCCCGACGGAGGTGATCACTTCACGATGGGCTACGACACCACCGGTGACGGCTCCATCGATACCACCGCTGAAGAAGCTGTTATCTGCCACGGTGAGGATGGCCAATCACCGGAAGTGGACTTCGACGTCGAAGACATCGATGACCCCGACGCCTGTGACGGCGCCGGTGGTCACAACGTCACCTTCAGCGTCGACGAAGAAGATGTCCTGTCCGTCGAAGTCTGCCATGGTGCAGATGGTGCTGACGGCCGCGACGTACTGGTCGAGCAAGAGCCCGTCTCCGCCACTTCCACTGCGGAATATTGCGACGGAAAAGGTGGCTGGGCGATCTACTACGGCTACGACAATGACGGCGACGGTGAGATTGACGAATATCTCAACGAAAACGATCCTGTCGTCATCTGTCACGGATCCGATGGTGACGGTGAAGGCGGCGGCGGATCGGGTACCCTGGAGGCCAATACGGAAGTCATCGACGGATGTACTCATATCGAATTCGTCGACGAAAACGGCTCCCCCGTCCACGACGACCCGATCGTCATCTGCGACGGCGAAGAAGGCCCTGAAGGTCCCGCCGGCGATCCCGGATGTGGAGACGTGGTCGAGCAAGAAGATCTCGACGGAACTGGCTTTGAGTCCGAATGCGCCGGCACGGGCACTCTGGTCTCCATCTACGAGCAAACCTGGGACGGTGATACCTGCCAGAACGAGTCGACCCCCAAAGATCAATTCGTCATCTGTGACGGCGAGGGCGCCGAAGACACCTGCAATATCCAGCCCTTCGGAAGCTGTGTAGACCAGGATATCTCGGGATGGGATCTCTCCAATCTCGACCTACGCTGGATCGATCTTCGCGGCACGATCATGGAGGACACCGACTTCACCGGCGCCAATCTGCACAACGCAGACCTCTCGCCGCTCAACCCCAACGTCGAAGCTTCGGGAGCCATCTTCGACTACGCCAACCTGAGCTACGCCGACCTCACCGACATCAATCTCAATGAGGGCAGCCTCTTGTACACTGACCTCACCGGGGCCGACCTGACCGGTGCGGTGTTGACCAATGTCCTGGCTGCAGCCGATGCAGACAAAGACGGCAACGTGACCGTGCTCAATGGCGCAAACCTCACCGGCGCCTATCTGGGCGGAGCCGGACTCTTTAGCCGTCACGTCTTCCAGAGCGTGACCTGGAACGGTACTCAATGTCCTAACCTGAGCAATAGCGACGACCACGACGCCAGCGTCGGCGGCGAGATCGGCGGAACCTGCGTCCCCTATTTCGAGCTCGACTCGGAAGGAGATCCCACCGAAACCGAAATCAACCCCTTGCAGATCTGCCAGCTTCGCTCCCAGGGCTCCTGCTCTGGATTCCAGACCGGATTCCCCGGCGAGGAGAGCGATCTCGTCGGCGACCTGACCGGGATGAATTTCTCGGGTACCGTCTTCGATGCAGGCACCGACTTCTCCAATGTCTCCAGCCTGGCCGGCGCCGACTTCCGCGGTGCCGATCTGGCAGACGCCAACTTCTCAGGCGTCGATCTCGACGGTGCCATCTTCAGCGGCGCCTATGAAGACGAGGCAGAGCACGCATGGGTCGACGCCGACGCAATCCTGACCCATGAGAGCACTGGCGTGAACTTCGCCAATGCCACCGTGGACAACGCTCATTTTGCCGGCGTCGAGATGGACGAAGCGATCTTCAGTGACGCCAACGCCCACGGCACCGACTTTTCCGGTGCATCCATCGAGAAGGGGCAACTCGACGGTCTTCTGGCCGACGACGAAACCACTTTCGCAGGTGCTGACCTCAGCGGTGTCGATCTGTCATCGTCGGTCATCTCCGGCTCCGATTTCACCGACGTTATTTCCGCTGAGGTTAATATCCAAGAAGATGGTATTTCCTTTGATGGCGCCACGGCGCACAAGACGAATTTCGCCGATGCCAACCTTCGGCATGCCGATTTCACCAATGCCGATCTTCGCGGCGCTCAGTTCAATGCCTATCTGGGAACCGCAAATGAGGCCAACGCCAACCTCTTCAAAGCCACTTTTGAAGGGGCCGATCTCTATCCTCTGATCGTCCAATACGAGGACGAGGAAGGGGACACGATGACGGAGGTCACCTTCACCAACCTTCGCGGTGCCTACCTTGAGGGGGCCGACTTCACCGGCGCCAACGCCCAATACGTCGACTTTAGAGGTGGCACCGACCGTCTCGACGAAGTCGATTTCACCGGTACCGATCTTCGAGGTGCATTGCTTCAGGACCACCACTTCAATGACGTCGTCTGGGGTGATGATGACGCCCCGACGCTCTGTCCGAATTTCACCACCAGTTGGGATCACGTCGAACTCGACGGTGACGACGAACCGGTAGAGGGTACGGAGAATTGTCTGGTCAATAACGCCGACTACCCATGCCGACTCGTCGGAGACGGTGCGGATTACGACGATGAAATCGGTTGCCGATACGGCGATCTCACCGATCTGACTGACAACCCGGCCGACCTGGAAGAGGAGCTTCTCTTCAGCCTGGCCGGACGTCACGATCTGTCCGATTTTGCCCTCGATCTGCGCAATACGACCCTCGACGGTGCGAAGTTGACCGACGCTGACCTGAGCAACGCCTTTTTCAGCGGCGCTCAGGGTAGCAACGTCTCCTTCGACGGCGCTGTGCTCAACGATGCCAACCTCAATGACGATCAGGGAGCGCTGACGTTGAGCGATGTATCGTTCAATGACACCACCCTTGATCTGGCGAACTTTAATGGGGCGAATTTGGCCGCCGCCACCTTCACCGGAGCGGAAGCTGATTTCGGTATCTTCTTTGTCGGAGCAACCCTGGATGATGTGACCTTCGACGATGTCGAACTTCCCAACGCCGATTTCACGTCGGCCACTTTCCAGGGACCGGTCACCTTTGACGGCGATCTTTCGGGCTCCGACTTCGTGGCCGCCACCTTCGAAGGAAACGCCTACTTTGCAGGTGACTTCTCAGGCGCCGACTTCACCGTCGTCGCCTTCGAGGGAGGCAGCACCGACTTTACGGGAGCCACTCTCGACGGTGCAGACTTCGTCGACAGCTTCTTCCCCTTCGGTGCCGACTTCATGGGCGTGTCCTTTGAGAACGTCGACCTCGAAGGTGCCTGCGGCCTGGCCGCCGACACCGACCTCGACGGAGCGACCTTCTCGGCTGAGACCATCTGCCCCAGCGGCCACGAGGCGCAGGCCCAGGGTGGAACCTGCACCAATCTTCACTCGTCGCTGACCGTGTGGTTTGAGGTCAATGAGCACATCACCTCATCAGCTACGATCAACGACGGCTCCTTCTATACCGTGGATTACGCCGGAGAAAACGACGGCGTACTCACCGTTACCGTCGACGAGGGCGACTTCACCGACGTCAATGATGAGATCTCCGTCGACTTCGGCACGGCTGCTCCCTCGGCGACTGCCGCCACCATCCACGTCAACGACCCCCTCACGGGGCCGATGACCGCTGTCTATCATGTCGGCTCCTACGCTGTGTGTCCCATGAACTCCGACGCCGACGGTGTCGACGGTTATGCGACCCGCCTGTAGTAGTCGTGACCTGATTGACATATCACCGACGGTGATTTGATCACCGCTGGCGCCGGGGCCTCACAGCCCCGGCGCTTTTTTTTGCCTCCCCTCTCCTCCGCCTCGCTCCATGGTGGTAATTCTCCACCACTTCGACTAATACTGCACCATCAGCGTCGCCGTTAATCATTTATCGGAACGATCCTTGCTTGGTATTAGCTGGGTCTGCAAGTAATTGACGTTTGGTTCGTACAAATCCGCTGCGTAGGCTGTTCGCGCATTGCCCAAAAGACAAGAGACGGAAGGAAGAAGAATATGACTGTGTTAAGGAATTTTGCCCGAATATCGCTGCTGGCGGCAGTGGCGATCATCCTCTCCTTCGGGTGTGCTCAGGAAGTGGGCGATATCGATCGCACGCAGCCCAACGCCATCAAAAAGGCCGACCTCGACCCCAGCGCCGAGTGGTATTATCAGCGCACCGTGGTCGACGTGCCCGCCGCCGACGGATTTACCTTCGTGGGAAGCACCGACTTCTCGGGAATGACCCGAATCAAATGGGATATTCAGGAAAATTACCTCTACGCCCGACGTCAGACCGAGCTTATCGACGGCGCCGACGACAAGGACGAACTCGGCGACGGCTACGAAGGTGAAGTGGTCGCCGCTTATCGAATCCTCGGTCATTTCGATATCCAGAGACAGTACAATCCCTCCACCGGTGAGCCCACCAACGTCATCGTCGAGGACCGGGCCGATCGCCCCTGGTATGAGCGCGATTATATCCGCGTCGACTGGTCGACCAACCTGGTCACCAATTATAACCTCGACTTCGAGCGGGCCTCCATCGAGCCCGTCCCCTACTACGTTCAAGACCAGGGCGACGGCCACAAGCACGCCCCCCTCTTCGACTACTCCGAACCAGAGGTCGACGGCGATCCGACCCTCGACTATTTCGACATCACCAACCGGGTCCACGCCCGGGCCGGCACCATCCATTTTCCCGGCTTCGGCGAGATTCCCCTCTGCTGGCTCATCGGCTTCGAATTTACCGAATGCGGCTCCGGTGAATATACCATTCGAAATAGCTTCAAGCGCATCGATCCCGACCGCCAATACGTCCCCATGCCCTACAAGGGAAAGGCCACCGAGGTCTTCGGATTCTTCACCACGGATCGCATGGAGTACAGCGGCACCGAGGGCGTCCGCGAGCAGAATAAGCGGCGCTACCTCAACCGCTACAACCTCTGGAAGCAATGGTACGACGAAGAGGGCGAGCTCATCCCCCACAACGAGCGTGAGCTCCGGCCCATCGTCTACCACGTCAACCGCGACTATCCCGACGATCTCAAAGGCGTCGCTCACAACGTCGCCGAGCAATGGAACGACGTGTTCACCGACGTCGTCGAAGCCGTCGGTTATCAGCTCGAGGACGGAGAAGATGTCTTCATCCTCTGCCCCAACAACCCCGTTGAAGAGGGTGACCCGGAAGAGTGCGGCGGCGTCGGTAACTCGCCGCGCCTGGGCGATATCCGCTATTCCTTTATGGCCTATATCCCCAAATTCATGGACTACGGTCTCCTCGGTCTGGGACCGTCAAATAACGATCCCGAGACCGGTGAGATCATCAGCGGCATGGGCTATGTCTACCACTGGAACGACGTCGCCGCTTATCGCACTACCGAAATGGTAGAGCTCCTCAACGGCACTCGCGACCCCAACAGCTTCATCGACGGCGTGGACCTCACGGAGTGGGCCAACCAGGTCAACGACGCCGGCCGCGCCGCTCCGCGCACCCACGACCTCAACGAAACTGAGCATTTCGTGCGCAACTTCGCCAACCGCTACAACGGCCAATTATGGGAGATCACCCAGGCCGACGTCGACCTGCAGCGCGAACAGGGTTTCGACGCCTTCATGGAACCGCGGCTGGAGCAGATTCACCGAAATAGCCCCCTCGCCGCCCGGGGACAATCTCCGGAGAGTCGACTCAAAAATCTTCAGGGCACCTATATCGAAGATATGATGATCACCAACGATATTTTGTTGGCCACCGGGAATAGCCCCGGCCTTGGCGTGACCACCGATCAGCTCGATACTGCCAGCCCCCTGCGCGGTGGACTCGGCCAGCACGCCCTGGAGTTGGCACGCCTCCGCGAAGACTTCGCCGAGCAGCGCAATATGTATCTGCCCGAAATGGTCGACGACGCACTTGTGGGCCTGGCTCGCGAGCTGGCCGATTCCGATCACGAAGATATCTACAACCTGATCCGGGAATCCATCTACACTTCGGTCATGGCCCATGAAGTGGGACACGCCGTGGGTCTGATGCACAACTTCTCGGGCACCGAAGACGTGGTCAACTACTTCGATGACTATTGGGAACTTCGCGATCATGACGGCAGTGGCGAGGTTCTGCCCCGCATCGTCGAGCCCATGTCCGAACACGAAATCGATAATAGGATCTACGAGCACGGCTATAGCACGGTCATGGACTACGCCGGACGGATGACCATCGGTGGAAATGGCCTGGGCAAATACGACCGTGCCGCCATCATGTACGCCTACGCCGGCAAGGTCGAGGTCTTCCAGGACACCGGCGGCATCGATCACGATATCCTTCGCGACTGGTACGAGCAGCGTGGTCAAATTATGCGCTTCTATCAATCCGGTCCCGAGGCCGTCCACTACACCACCCTCTACAACCAGATGGGCGACCTTCTGTACCGCGATGATAACCGCATGCTCGTCGACATCGACGATCTGGTCGTCGACTCCGCCGGCCGACGCGACTGGTCCAGAGCCGTCGTCGATGGTCAGACCTACAGCCGCGTGCCCTATATCTACTGCTCTCACGCCAACTACAACCTCGGCGATAGCTGTCTGACCCGCTCCACCGGTGCAGATTCCTATGAGCGTATGAAAAATATGCTCGACGACCTCCAGACCTGGTATATCACCCGCTCCTTCCCCAGGGGCCGCATCGGCGTCGACACCTGGAGCTATATCAACTCCTTCTATCCCTCGATTTACAACCGCCTCAAGCGCTGGCACGACCTCTACGGTCTTTATGCCGAGATCCTGCCTCAATTCTACACCCCACAGCAGGTCGAGGAGTTCTTCACCAACCCCAACACCGGTTGGGGTGGAGAGACCTGGGCGGTCAAGAATGCCTTTAATTACCTGGTTCAGACCATTCTGATGCCCGACGTCGGCACCTACTCGGAGCAACCCCAGGTCGACGGCAGCCAGATCTACACCGACTCCACCTCCCTATTCGGCGTCAACCTCGACATCACTCAGGCCCGTTATTATTCGACGAGCTGGCACGACGGCAGCCGTGAATGTGGTTATATGTGGTGGGAATGTCTGCACCATATCGGATTTTATCTCGATAAGATCATGGCCATCGAGGCCTTGAGCGACACACGGACCAACTTCGTGGCTCGAAGCACCCCGGAGGATATTCGGGAGTGGGAGGTGGGCTATTTCAACACCTTCGGCGACCAGCTCCTCCAGCTCAACCAGGCCCTCATGGGTCAGGATTACTCCACGATTGGCGGGTATCTCGACGGCAACCAGCTG
>SLJM01000161.1 GCA_007135085.1 Myxococcales bacterium | reverse complement strand
GACGACGGCCAGGATGAGACGCCCCGGGAGGTGGACGAGGAATTCGAAGAGGAGGCTCATCAGGCGGGGCTGCGAGTTGCCGGAGGATTTGCCGCCACCATGTCGACTGTCGCCGCCGCCAGGGCCCAGGAGCGCCAGAGCTGGCTCTGTGAGCCCGGTATTCTAACCTGGGAATGCGTTGATCGGGCCACGGAGGTCGTAGTCTACGAGAGCATGCGCAGACGATTTCAAGAGCTTCCGCCCACCCTACAGCCAGCGATGCTCGAGGCCTACGTCGATGATTTTTTATGGGCCCTCGATATCATCGCCGAATCGAATGAACTCGACGCCGGCGTCGCTCAGGCCCGCGAGGTCTGTAAAGAGCAGGGGAGTCCTCTTTCCGTGGCGGTCGAAGAATATCTACTCCCCGAGTTGAGCCGGCGCTGGGGGTGGGAGCGGGGTGAGCGATTTCCCGACGACCTTCCCGGCTACGTGCTAAATGACCTGATCGCATCGCCCTGTGAGTTGGCCGCCACCTACCATCGCCGATATCTGAACGAGTACCGAGAGATCGTGAGCCGCTGGAGATCGGGGGAGCCCACCTGCTTTAGTTATCGTTCATCGCCGTCAAAATAGGATAGGTTCAGTGGGGTAAGTCGTTGGGATGAAATAGGTTTGCCTTGCCCGGAAGTCCATGTTAGTCGATTGATGAAGTTGATCTTGTACAACTCTTTGAGTCTCAGTTAGTCCCCTTGGAACAAGGGGACATCTTGCCTGTGGAGCCGTGATGACTGCCATCTATATCGTTGGGGGGATTGTCCTGGTGTTGGGTGCGATTGCGCTTTATGACGTGGTGCAGACAAAGCACGCGATCTTGCGCAACTACCCAATCATCGGACATTTTCGATATATATTGGAATCGATCGGTCCCGAGCTTCGCCAATATATCGTGACCGACAACAACGAAGAGCGACCCTTTTCCAGAGACCAGCGCCGTTGGGTCTACGCCTCTGCCAAAGAACAGAATAATTATTTTGGATTCGGCACCGGATTTGATCTGGAGTTGACTCCCAATTTCCTGATTATCAAGCCTTCAGTTTTTCCCACGGAACATCCCCTGGAAGGGGATCCCGACTTCGATCCGCTCCATCCTATCGAATGCAAGAAGATCCTCGGTGGAGCGAGGGGACGGGCAAAGGCATTCCGACCGAAGTCAGTGATCTATATTTCGGCCATGAGTTACGGCTCGTTGAGCGGGGCCGCCGTAGAAGCGCTCAATCGGGGGTGTGAGCTTGCCGACAGCCTCCACAATACCGGCGAGGGCAGTATCTCCGAGCACCACGACCACGGGGGAGAGCTCATCTGGCAGCTGGGTACCGGTTATTTCGGGGCTCGCGACAACGATGGAAACTTTTCGATGGACGAGTTGGTCAAGCGCGCCGAGAAGCACAACGTGCGGGCCATCGAGATTAAATTGAGCCAGGGGGCAAAACCCGGCCGCGGGGGGGTTCTGCTCGCCGACAAGATAACACCAGAAATAGCCGAGATTCGCGGGATCCCCGTAGGCGTGGACTGCATCAGTCCTCCCGGCCATTCGGAGTTTAGAAACGCCGACGAATTATTGGACTTTGTCGAGGCCATCGCCGATGCCACCGGGTTGCCAGTGGGGATCAAGTCGGCAGTAGGTAAGCTCGACTTCTGGTATGAACTGGCGGACTTGATGGCCACCGGTGAGCGGGGCGTGGACTTTATCAATATCGACGGCGGCGAAGGGGGAACGGGGGCGGCGCCGCTGGTCTATTGCGATAATGTTGCCCTGCCGTTTAAGACGGCTTTTTCTCGAGTTTTTCGTATCTTCGCTCACCACGGCCTGACCGACGATATCGTCTTTATGGGGGCCGGACGTCTCGGATTTCCCGAAGCCTCGCTTCTGGCCTTTGCCATGGGGGTCGATATGATCGGCGTGGCGCGGGAGGCGATGCTCGCCATTGGTTGCATCCAGGCCAAAAGATGTCATACCGGTCATTGTCCTGCAGGAGTGGCCACCCAGAATAAATGGTTGATGCGAGGGCTGGACCCGACCGACAAATCGGCCCGGCTGGCCAATTATCTGGTCACGTTAAGACGGGAGTTAATGTGGTTGACCTATACAGTGGGTAAATCACATCCCTCGCAGGTCAGCCTCGACGATTTTGAGATCATCGACGATCGATTCAGCAGCGATCACGCGGCGGATATCTTCGGTTATCTCAGCAAAAAGGCCGAACAGCCCGTTAAAAAGCCGGAGGAAACGGTGATGTCCGTTCGGCCTGACGAATATGCCGGATAAGAAAGATCGAGGCCCGATGGCCCTGAGTGATCAAGGCGTTACTCGTCAGCGGCATAGCAGCTCTGGTAAAATCAGGGGGATCACCGTTTTTCCAAAATTTCTTGTTCAAATTGGTTGGTATGACGGATTCGAATACAGAATTCTCCGATGACCCGGCTGGGGGGGAGGCGGACAGGAAAGGCGACGACCTGCTGGTTGGCGAGCTTATATCGGGTCGATATCGTCTTGAATCCTGTCTCGGTGAAGGAGGAATGGGGCAGGTCTACCGCGCTGAGCATGTATTGATGGAAAAGACGGTGGCCATCAAGGTCCTCCATCCGGACATGACCGCCCGCGACGAGGTGGTCGCTCGCTTTCAGCGCGAGGCCCGGGCCGCTGCAGCCCTGGATCACCCCAATTTATGCCGGGCTCTCGACTTCGGGCAGAGCGAGGACGGCTCGTTCTTCTTCGTCATGGATTATCTAGAGGGCGAGAGCCTGCGAGAGGTCATCAGGACCTTCGGGCGTCTCTTTCCAAAGCGTGCGCTTGGTCTGGGACGTCAGATCGCCGAGGCGCTGGCGGAGGCTCATGAGAAGGGAATCATCCACCGCGACTTAAAGCCTGACAACGTCATGATCGTCGATCGCGATGATGGTGAGAGGGCGGTGGTCACCGATTTCGGTCTGGTCCACCTGATGGCTTCTACCGAAGACGGTGAGGAGGCGCCGACGCGCCTGACGAGAACGGGGGTGGCCTACGGGACGCCCCATTTTATGTCTCCCGAGCAGATCGCCGGCGACGATATCGACGCCCGCACCGATATCTACGCTCTGGGCGTGGTCTTCTTTCAGATGCTCACCGGTGAGCCGCCCTTCGACGGGGGCAATCTGGCTCGCGTGATGGGCCAACATATCACCGAGCCCGTCCCGCGGCTCGAGGAGCGCACCCCGGAGGTCTCCTTTCCCGAAGGGATTCAGGAGTTGATCGACCGGATGATGGCCAAAGAGCCCGACGACCGCCCGGCCTCGGCGGCGGAGGTCGTCGACGCTATCGACGCCATCCAGCGGAGCCTCGGGCCCGGTGGTGGGCCCATGCCGACAGCGAGGATAGGCTCTGCCAGAGGGGGCGGTGCTCAAGCAGTGCCAGGCAGGACGGAGCGCCTCAAGGCGGCGGTGCGAGACCTCTCGCCATCGGAGCGCTACGCCGTCCTCGGCGTGGCTGCCCTGGCGGCGCTGTTGTTGATGAGCATCCTCTGTCTGACGCCCTTCGTATTTATGAGCACCATGGGCGACGATGCCGACGAAGATGAGCCTGAAGCGGTGGCTCAACCGGCGGAGATGGAGTCCTCGGAAGAATCGGAGGAGCCGGCAGGGGAAGAACAGCCGGAAGAGTTGGTCGGCTCCACCGAGTCGGCCGGCGATGGTGATGACGCAGATGAGGTTGGCGGGCAGGACGAGCCCGCTCGGTCCCGTGAAGCAGCCCGGGGCGGTGAAGCACCCACGGAAGAGACAGCTGAACGCCGCGAAAGCACCCGAGAGGCCATCGAGCGGACCATCGGAGAAGAGCTGCCATCGGCAGAAGAGGTGCGCGAACTCTTCGAAGTCCGCGAGTCACGACCTCCTGGTAGGGGGAAGGGCAGGGGGAAGGGGCGATCCGGTCGGAATTAGGTGAAATGGATGTTGGGGGCATTTTGGAACAGCCCAGCTAACCGGCCTGGCAGATCCACTCGATATTATTGGCGTCGCGGATGGCGAGGGCTTCGCCCTTGTGCGTGGCTTCAAATCCCAACCTGTGGGATCTGGCGAGCACGTCGTCGGCGTCGGTGGAGGCCAAGTTGGCCTCGATGGAGATGAGGCCCGTGGCCTGATTGTCGTGTGGGGTGGCGCGGCGGTTCCAGGTGTTGATGCCCACGTGGTGGTGGTAGTCGCCCTGGGCGGTAAAGAGGACCGACGGGGCTTCGGCCATGACGTTGAGGCCGAGTAATTCGGTATAGAAGCGGTGGGCGTCGCCGATGTCGAGGCCCTCCAGGTGGATATGGCCAACGTCGGTGCCGGCGGGGAAGCGCTCGGGAGTCTCCGTCGGTGCGTGGGCCAGGAGGGCCTGCAGGTCCAATCGCTCCGTGGCCAGTTGGATACGGCCTTGAGCATCGATTGGCCATTGATCTCGTGGGTTGTCGCAATAGATCTCGAGGCCGTTCCCCTCGGGATCGTTGAGATAGAGGGCGTGGCTGATCTTGTGATCTGATGCGCCGGTGAGGCGGTGATGGTCAGTGATGCGGCGAAGGGCGTCGGCCAGGGCATTTTGGTCGGGTACTCGAAAGGCGATATGGAAGAGTCCGGCGCTGGCGCGGGGGCGTCTCGGCGCGTCCGGGCTCTCCACCAGTCCCAGGAGTACTTCGTCAGGGGATTCGGGAACGCCCAAAATAGCTTGCTGCGACGATGATTCGAGGACGCGCAGGCCGACCACGTCCTGATAGAAGTCGATGGCCCGCGGGAGATCCCGTACCCGTAGATTGACTCGCTTGATGATCGACTCATCTGGTGTTCGCGATTTTTGTTGATGGTCGTCCATATTGCCCTCGTTTCTGAACTATTCGGTGTCCGTGAGCTCCGGCGGGGGGGCAGCCGAAGCCGGCGGTTATGCGACTCTTCCCACCACATGAGAAGATGCGATCGTGACTGTGGAAACAATGGGTAGTTTGTGGATGCATTGTTTCGGACTGGAAACAAAAGGTTGGGAGGTGGCAGAAATGAGATAATCCCCGGCACTGTAAGGGCGTCGAAGTGCAGCACTAAACCACGTCGGCAGATTCTCTGGCGCGATCGATCATATCTCGTAGTTCGGCGAGGAGTTTGTCTTTGTCGATGCCCGATTTGCTGAGGACCGAGGCCACCTGGTGATTGAGCTTTTGCTGCTCTTCGGGAGTCAACTCTTTGGCGGTGACGACGATGACCGGGATGTGGCGGTAGGCATCGTCTTTGCGAAATTGCTCCAAAAATTGGAAGCCGTCCATCTCGGGCATCATTAAGTCCAAGAGGACCAGGTCGGGCGTCATCTCCTCCAGGGACTCGATGGCCTTTAGGCCGTTGGAGGACTCCACCACGTCCCATCCCTGTCGGGTCAGGGTTCGGCGGATCAACGTGCGTGTTGGTTCGTGATCTTCGACGATCAGAACGGTTCCCGAATCGGTGGAAGTGCCGCGATAGGATTGGAGAAGTTCGAGTAACTCCTGTCGCTCGACGGGTTTGACCAGATAGTGGTCTGCGCCCAGGGCATACCCGCGGTTTTGCTCGGAGAGCATGGAGACCATGATGATCGGTATATCGGCCAACTCCGGATCCTCCTTGAGGCTGGCGAGCATGGTCCAGCCATCCATGGAGGGCATCATCACGTCGAGGGTGATGGCGCTGGGGCGAACCTTTTGCGCCAGGAAGAGACCCTCTGAGCCGTTGGCGGCGGTGACGACCTTGTACCCCTCCCGCTTTAACATCCGGCCAAATAGATCCCTCACCGAGGGGTCATCGTCGATGACGAGGATCGTGTCGGCGCCATCGGCGGGGGCTGTGTCTTCGGCGGCGGAGCTATTCATCGACAGCCCGGTGGGCTCGCGCCCATGGGAGCGATCCGAATCTTCGTCCTCGTCCAAGGCCCGAGCAAGCCTGATATGGAAGGTCGTTCCCTCGCCGGGTGTGGAGGAGACGTCAATACTTCCACCGAGGAGGGCGCAAAAATGACTTGTGATCGTCAGCCCGAGCCCGGTGCCGCCAAACTTTCGCGTCGTCGAGTCATCGGCCTGGCTAAAGGAATCGAAGACCTTCTGCAGTTCATCTTCGGTCATGCCGATTCCCGTATCTTCTACGGAAAATAGGATTTCGTCGTCGGTCTCATCGAATTCGACCTGGAGCCGAATAGTGCCGTCTTTGGTGAATTTGCAGGCATTGCTCAGCAGGTTGAACAAGATCTGGCGCACCTTCGTGGGGTCGGAGCGCATCGTGGGCAATTGGTCAGCCACGTCGATGTCGAGAATATTGCCATTTTGTTCGACCAGCGGTTCGATGGTGGCGGCGATATCGTCGATCAATTCGCTCACCGCGAAGGTTTCGATATGGGTGGTCATCTTGCCGGCCTCGATCTTGGAGAGATCGAGGATATCGTTGATGAGCGATAGGAGATGTTGTCCCGCCGACTGGATGCGCGCCAGATCGGGAATGAATTGAGTGGCCACCTCGGCGCCCGGCACGCCATCCTCTTCGAGAAATTCGATCTCCTCGGTGAGCATCTCCGAATAGCCGATGACCGCATTGAGGGGCGTGCGCAGTTCGTGGCTCATATTGGCCAAGAAGGTGCTCTTTGCCTGGCTGGCCTGGACCGCTTGGTCTCGAGCTTTTCGAAGTTGTCCTTCAGCCGCTTTTCGGTCGGTGATATCGCGAAGGACGAGGACGATGCGGGGTTGTTCGTCGTCGTCGATGAGCCCGAAAGCCACCTCCAGGGGGAAGGTCTGTTGGTGGCGGTGACCAAGATGCTCTTCGTTGTCTCTAGAGGCCAGAGGCAGATCGCTGCGCTTCTGTAATTCTTCCAGATTCAACGTCTCCACCAGGGCTTTGATATTGTGGCCCCGCAATTGTCGGGCCGGCGTCTCAAAGATCTGCGCCGTGGCCTCGTTGGCGTCCAAGACCATTCCGTCGAGATCGATGGTCAAGATGCCGTCAGGTGCGGTTTCGACGACCGCTTTTGTCTCGGCCGCCTTCTTGTTGACCACAGCGATGAGCCAATTTTGCAGATCATCTTTGAGGTAAAAGAGCCCGAATACGGTGGTGCTCAGGGCAAAGAGTTCGATCGTGCGGCGAGCCAAAAAGCGCTGTTCGTCAAACTCAACCAGACCGAGAAGACCCATATTATTGGCGATGAGCATCCCACCCCAGGTCATTAAGACGGCGACGAGCCACATCGACGCCGCTCTGAATCCTCGAAAGAGGAGGGCCAGCAAGGGCAAGATCATCAGCCAGCTCGCTCCGGGGGCCAAGATTCCTCCCGTACCCAAAGACCAGGCCGTGAAGGTGGCAAAGAGAGGGGCGAGGATGACCAGACTGGTCAGATTCATATCGCCAGTATTGCGAAGCACCAGGGGAGCAGTGGCGATGATCAGCGGACTGGAGGCGATGAACAACGCCGTCCAGATGGAAGCGGTCAACCAGAATACGAAGACGGAAGCGGTCAATCCCCAGGGGACGATGAAAAAGACGGTACCAATGGCGATTTCAGCGCGTTTGCGCTTGATATCGTCGTCGCCAAAATTGGCCGGTATGAAAAATCTAGTCAGACGTTTCATAAAAACTCATCGGGATCACATCCCAGAAAATTGGCCAGCCGTGCACTAATTTTAGTAGTTTTTGACGTCCAGATGGCCAGCGATAGTTCAATATGGGCCGTAAATTGGCGATCTTTGATTCGCACGCCCTCCAGATTGTCGATGATGTGCTGGATCTCGTCGAAGCGGGAGTAGGGGACGGTGAGAGTCAGCGTGGTTTCAGGGTGATGGATTCGCGTGCCGGCGTCGGCCAGAGCTTTGCGACCGGCCTCGCGGTAGGCCCGGGTCAGGCCGCCCATGCCCAATTTAGTGCCGCCGAAATATCGGACCACGTAGATCAGGGCGTTTTCGATCTCTTCTCCGCTCAAGATCTGCCAGAGGGGAAATCCGCCGGTCCTGGGCGGTTCGCCATCGTCATTGGAGCGGTCGATCCGCGCCGCGCCGAGGCCAACGCGCAGGCCGTAGCACACATGACGAGCATCGTAGTGCTCGGAGCGAGCCCCTTCCACAAATAATTCGGCTTCTTCTTCGGATTCGACGGGCTCTGCAAAGGCCAAAAACCGGCTTCCCTGCACCTTCGTCTCCGCCCGCCCCGATCCGGCCAGCACTCGATAGGCCTCCGGGTCGGCATCGGTAGAAGCCTCGGGATTGTTCGAATCATCACTCATGTTCCCAAGGGTAATAACCTTGACCCATGGGCGCAACGGCGGGGAGCGGGAGAGCTGAGAGCGAAAAAGCGGAAGAGCTGAGAGCGAAGTAGCGAAAGATTCAAACGGATAACAGCGGATAAGCGAAGATCTCGCATCGCTGTGGTTCGGGCAACCTGCGCCGATTCTGCGCCCGGTAGTCCTGGAACAACCGGAGCACCCAACAGGTACACAGATCAGCTCATCCGATATCATCCGTTTGAATCTTCCGCTCTCTGTTTCTCAGCGTTCAGTTCCTCAGCTCTTTCGCTGCCCTGCTGGTACTTTTGAGTGAGACCAGCCTATACTTGGCGACGCTATGAATGAGACCACCAGAGACTATCCCATCGCCATTATCGGCGCCGGGTTTGCCGGCATGGCGATGGCCATCGAGCTGCTCGACGTCGGCATCGACTCCTTCGTGATCTACGAGATGGGCGACGAGGTGGGCGGCACCTGGCGAGATAATACTTATCCCGGCTGCGCCTGCGATATTCCCTCTCATTTTTATTCGTTTTCCTTTGAACCAAACCCCAATTGGTCCCGAACCTATAGTCCACAGGCCGAGATTCAGGAATATATCCTGGGGGTGGCCAGGAAGTATTCGCTCTATGACTATATCCGGTTTAATACGGAGATTCGCGGCGCTCATTACGATGACAAGACGTGCCGGTGGACCTTGCGAAGCGCCGGTGGCCAGGAGTTCGTGGCGCGAGCGGTGGTCATGGGCGTCGGTGGGCTGAGTCGTCCCAAATTTCCAGATCTGCCGGGGCTCGATGAGTATGAGGGCCACCTCTTCCACTCCGCCCGGTGGGATCATGACGTGGAACTGAGGGGCAAGCGGGTGGCCGTGGTGG
>SLJM01000433.1 GCA_007135085.1 Myxococcales bacterium | reverse complement strand
GACTGGCAGTCCGCGCTCCAGCGAATTAGGAGAGAGCGTCAGATCGATCTCAAAACCCCGGGACGAACATCGTGTCTCCCACATAATCGGAGATCTCCCGTTGTCGTACCGTTTCCCCAAGCGAGGCGGGCCACCCCGGGCCCAGGTCCGAGTCGTCGACGGCCACCTCGAAGTCTGGCTCCAGATAGCTTCGCCCTGAGATTTCGTCCCACAAGACCTCTTCTAAGATGGCGATCACCTCCGGCCAGGCGCCGCCGTGGAGGGCAACTCCCTGATCGTCACCGTATTTTTGGATCTGTCCTCGCCACTCTCCATCGTCCAAGGACCACCCGACGATCACGGCGTCGCTCTCGACGACAGCCGGTTCGGCGAGGATGCGCCACGAGACAGGGCTATTCGACTCTCGTGCCAGTCGATAGGCCTCGATCCACATCCCGGCTCCATCGGAGTTTGCGAGCCGCACCACGACCCCTTCCGCCTGGCCGTCGGACTGGCTCAAAAAGGTGATCTCCACTTCCAGGTCATTCCACTGAGGGTCGAGCTGGGTCTGCAGAAACTGCAGGCCCGGTGCGGCTTCCACCATCCCATCGCTCATCTGCAGCATGGCGAGCATATGAAAGAGCGTATCCCACAGAGGTTCGACGAACCGGGGATCGTCGACGCGCCAGGCGTCGAAGAAGGTTGTCGGTGAGAGCTCGTCGGCCACTTCGAGCGCGCCCGGCTCCCGTGGTGTCCAATCCGCCCAGAAGGGCTCGTCCTCTTCAAAGCCCAGCATGCCGCCGCTCAAGGTCCCCGACGATAGGTTGTCGGGTGCCGCGGTGGTGCAGGCCATCAAACAGACGCTGACGATAGTAACGAATAAAAGGGCCGGGGGTTTTCGTAGAATCACGCTTTTATCTCAACAGGGCTGTGGCTCAATCGTCTCTCTCCAGATAGGCCCCGATCGACAGGGCGATGATCTGGCGTCGATAATCTCGATCGGCGCCAAATTCATGGGCGAATATGCCGTATCGAAGCTCCACTTCCCAGGGCCCGGCGATGGGCCGGCTTATGGCAGCGACCAGGGCGTTTCGGTGATCCTCGTCGAGGCGAAAGGTCTCGTCGATCTGGAAGGCGTCCTCGTAGCGGGCCCGCTGTAATTCCCCACGAGCGGATAAAAAGAGGTCCCAGGGAAGAGGCACGGTGACCCGCGCAGCCAGTGAGTGGCGGCGCAATCCCTGACCGTAGGAATTTGAGCGGTTGTAGGCGTAGTTATACCCGAGCCGGGCGTTGATCCGGTCCTGGTAGCGTAAGCTCACCCCCCACTGGTGGAAGGAATCCCGACGATGAACGCCCTCCCCGCGGGGAATGAATCGATCGTCGCGCACTCGCCAGGCGATGCCGTCGTAATTGCGCCACAGATGCGTCCAATTGGCGTCCAGGGCCAGGTCGCCGCGGATCATCCAGCGCGCGCCCAGTTGGGTCATGGGACCGCGATAACTCGAGCTAGGCGTGGGCTTGAAGGTGAAATAACGCCAGCCCCCGTCGGCCCAGAACCGAACCGGCCCGGCCCGGCTTGCCAGCCGCAGGGCGGCGCCGCCTCGGGTATAATCCCGATCGCGGCCCCACTCGGTGCGGTCCTTCAGATCCACCATGCCCCGCAGGGAGAGGCGATGATGGGCCCACCAATTGGCCGAGCCACCCACTTGAGTGACCAGGGCGTTGGCCTCGCGCTGGTTGCGAAAGAATTTGCCCCCGTGACGCAGGGTGGCCGAAACCTGGCTGCCCTCGCCCAGGGCCTGGCTCAAATCAGCGCCCACCAGGTAGCGCATCACCGCATCGCCGCCGCCGTCGTATTCGTCGCTGCGAAGTGGATTATCATCATATTCCATGCCCAGCCGCAGCATGGTCGACCAATCGGGCCCCTCTATGGCACTCTCGGGCTGTTGTGCCGCCGCGGGAGCTGCCAGTAGATAGAACGCGGCAAATATGAGAAGGCCGAATCCGCCCCCAATTTGCCACTTTTCTGGCTTAATCACCGTTTGCCCTTACGCTCAACGCGTGAACTGCTGAGGACAGAGCCCACCATGATCCCTATGGTAATGCAACATCGACGACTCCCTTTGATAATCGCTGCGGTCCTGGCCGCAGCGTTGGTGAGCATCTCCTGCACCGGCACGGAGACGCCGCCTCCCGACGACGCTCTGGAGAGCCCGGAAGCCCTGCGCGGGGCTATCGACGCTCGCCTGGACACCGTCGAGGACGCTCGATTTCGCCGAGTGGTCCTCGAATATTTCGGCGACGGTGACCGCGTTCGCGTGCGCCAGCTCATCCTGGTGGAGCGCCCCGACAAATTGCGCGTCCAGACACGCCTGCCAGGCAGCGACGAGATCGTCAGCCTTTTGGTCACCGATGGTCAGACTTTCGCCCTCCACGAGCGGGAGGACAACACCTATTATACGGGTGCTCCCACCCGGGAGAATATCAACCGCTTATTACCCGTCGATCTGTCGGCGGCCGACCTGGTCCGGGTCATGCTCGGCGGCGCCCCCTGGGATCGCTTCGAGCGTGACGGCGGCGAGCCAACCCTCGACTGGGATCGGGAACAGGGAAAATACCGCTATAGCGTCCGCGGCGAAAATGGAAACCTCCTCTCCATGTACGTGCGCCACCCGGAATTCGTCGTCGACGAGGTCCGCGAGACCGACGCCGACGGCGAGGTCGTCTACGCCTATACCACCCGCGGTTGGGACGAACACGAGGGCCTCCTATTGCCCTCGTTTCGACGCTTTCAGTGGCCCGAACGGGACCTCGACTTCTCCGTGGACTCCCCGGAGGTCGAGCTCAACGTAGACTTCCCCCCCACGCTCTTCGAATTTCCCCCGCCCCCGGGAAGCCGCATCGTCGAGATCGACGAGTAGGCTCGCTTCGCTCGCGTAGTTAGCTCGCTTCGCTCGCGTGGTTGGTAGTTCTGTGATCGAGATAGATCGAGACTCGGGCTCGTCGCAGGGCGCCGTTAACCACAAACCACCAACCACCAACCACCGTGAGCAAAGCGAACGCCGAGCAAAGCGAACGCCGAGCAAAGCGAACCACAAACCTCTGGCCTTTTGTTCCACTTTCAGTAAAAATGCGTAACGCACGGGGGCCTTCTTCGCCTTACCCGGGACATTAACCTGTCTTCATTACCCAGTATCAGGACCGCTTGCGCCTATGATTGACGACAAGCAACTCATCTCCAAACTTCTGGCTTCAAAAGTCATCAACCAGAACACCCTGCGCGAGGGGTTGGAGCTGGCCGATGATCATAACGCCACCCTTTATGACGCGCTGATCTTCTTCGAACTCGCCGAGGAACACAGCGTGGTCACCGCGGCCTCGGAGATCCTCAATGTCCCCTGCGTAGACCTGCGAACCACCCCGGTCGATCCGCAAGCAGTGGAGATGATCCCCGGGGACCTGGCGGCGAGGAGCCGAAGCATCCCCATCGATATCATCGAAGATGATGGGGAGCATGTGATGCGCCTGGGGATGACCGATCCCATCGACGTGATGGCCATGGATGAGATCGCCAGCCAGACAGGAGTGGATATCCGTCCCGTCCTGGTGGGGCCCGCGATCTTACAGGTCGCCATTGACCAATATTACGGCCAGGCAGAGACCGGTGAAGAGGCCGAGGTCGACGGCGACGAGCCCATCGAATTGACAGATATGCCCATCGAAGAGTTCGAAGAACTCGATGAGATTGAAGAATTGGAAGGCCTCGACGATGGCAACGACAAATATCCCGGAATTCCCGAGCTCATCGACGCCCCCTCGGGAGAGGTGGCCGACGAGGATAGCTGGGCGGCCATGTTCGACGCCGCCGAGGAAGTGGGCGGCTCGCTCACCGAGGATAGCGCCGTCATCTCTCAGGAGATGCGCGACCGGCCGGCGACGGGGATGTTCGAGGTCGATGAGGGAGATCTGGACTTCGAGGACTCCGACGGCCCCGTCGATTTCTCTGCCCTCGCCGATGCCAGCAGCGTAGGCACGGCGGTAGGCCGGCCCAGTGAGCTCGGTGAATGGGAGCTCGACGACGCCCTGGCCGAATCGGGTACCGGAAGCATGCGCACAGATCATGGCCCGGAAGATGACGATGATGACAGCCTCCTGACGGGAACTCAGATCGGCAGCCCCGTCGATCCCGGAGAGTGGCAATTAGACGACGGCTATTACGAGGAAGAAGAAGAACAAGAAGAGCAACAGAAAAAACAAGAAAAAGAGCAGATCGCCGCCAATAATAGGACTCAGATCGGGGTGGCCACTCGCAGTGACCTCGCCGACTACGGCATCCCCATCGCCGGCGACGACGAGGAAGAATCAGAGCCTGTCGAAGAGGAGCCCGTCGAAGAAGAAGTCGACGATAAAGATTCGAAAAAGATCGTCCCCAGCAGTATTCGCGACGCCTTAAAGCGGGCCTCGGCACGGAAAAAAGGCAAGAAAAAACTGCCCCTGCCGTCGTTGAAGAAAAAGAAGAGCGATGAGGAGGAGACGAGTAAGAAGCAAGAGGACCAAGAAGACCAAGAGGACCAAGAAAAGGAAGAGAAAGAGGTGGTCCGAGACCGCCAGGACTCCGCCCTCGGTCGAATCGCCGTCAAAAAAGTCGCCGTCCCCGCGTTCAAAGGCGTGGTGGAAAAGCGCTCCGATCTCGAAAGAGAGACCGTCGAGAAGATGGCCCGACCCGATCTGAGCATGACCGACGAGCCGGTGACCCGGGAGATGTCAGAGTCCGATCTGGTGGGCCTGGCCAATTTGGGTAAGAAGCCGGCCTCTCAATCGGAAGAAGTACAATGGCCCGTCGAGCTCGACGCCGAGCGCGCACTGCGCGCCCTGGTGGAATTGCTCATCGACAAAGAAGTGATCGGCCCCGACGAGGTGCAGATCCTGCTCGACGCCGCCAACTCTGATTAATCACCGCTGATTAATCGCCAGAGAGCATATTCTACGGCTCTCCCGGGAATGACAGCCCATCCCATAAACGTTAATGATCGACATACCGCCGCCGCCCGTTCTTGACGAGATGACGGCCCCTAATTAGGTTCAACACGATATTGGGCGACGTTCACCAGATTTTCGCACCACCACGCAGGAGCTCCCATGATTGGCATCACCGAATTGGCCGCCGACAAAGCGCGTAAGATGATGGCCGAAAATAATATCTCTCCCGACAGCAGCTACGGCATCCGACTGGGCGTCAAGTCCGGGGGCTGCTCGGGGCTCAACTACGTCCTCGACATCGTCGAAGGTCCCGATGAAAAAGACCGGGTCTTCGAAAAACACGGCGTCAAACTCTTCTGCGACCCCAAGAGCTATCTCTACCTCAACGGCACGGAGATCGACTACGAAGACGGCGTGATGGACGGCGGGTTTAAGTTCAACAACCCCAACGCCAAACGCTCCTGCGGCTGCGGGACGAGCTTTGCCGTCTGAATCAGCGGAACCACTCCCATTCTGGCGCCGCCCCGTCGCCTACCGCTCGGCGATAGGGCTATACGTCTTTCTCGTCCTGGCCCTGGGCGCCTTCGCCGTGTCCGTCAATGTGGTGCAGGTCGAGGGGGCGGCTTATCTGCGCGGTCATTCCGATTTTGAGAAGGGGCGGACTGTAGGACTTCGGGGTGTATTTCAATATTCGCCGACCGGGGAACTGCTCGTCCCTGAGACCTTTGAGACCAGGCTGATTCCCACCGGAGACGATGGGAACCACGAAGGTCACGAACTCGAACTAATCAGTCGTAACCTCGACCGAACTTGGCCAGATGTTACTTTTCGGGTTCCTGACGACCTGCCAGACGGTGAATACGAATTTCGTATCCACGCGACGCACGACAGAGTTTCCAGCCTGACTGGAAGTACGACTGTCTCTGTTTCCGAGCGCCCCGATCCAGCCAAAACGCTACACCAGTTGCCATGGCCTCAATTGCGCCCCAGGTGTGACGAGGACAAGTGTACGCGCAACGAAGTTAGACAGATTTCCCAATGCGACGTTGGGCCCGATATCGCTCTGGAAGTGATTCCGTCCGAGGGCGAACTGATTCGAAGTCAGAAACAGCGCGTGTTTCTGCGTATTTTTGAGCGAGGTACGGGACGGCCAGTACGGTCTTATGTGGAACTTCGACTAGTCGACGGAATGGCTGGAGAGATGGAACTCGATACAGCCAGTTGGACTGTAACGTCCGATCGATTTGGATTTGCATCCGTCGATATTACAGCCGTTACGGATCTTCGACTTGAAGCGAAGATCGCGGCAGTTCCGACAGACCACGCTGAAGATGGCTCTTTAGTCCCGGAAGCAGACCTCCACAGAAAATTCCCACTAGTAAAGGACTGTTCTCCCGGTTTTAACGAAATCGCGGAGGAGCAGGAAGACCTAGATCAAAGACACGGCGATTCCGACTTTGATGCCTTGTTGAGCGATGAAAACTCTGAGGACCTTCTGGACCAAGATGAGGAACTCAAAGACTCTCCACCTCAAAATCTCTTCGAGATCGCATTACCGGCGATTTCGGCCCAATTCACCATCGAACCTGCACGCTCAATAGTCACGGAAGGCCACGATATTGAGGCCAACATCCGCAGTATTTTGCGAGAACGTACCTATATGGTCGATCTCTATGACTTCGAAGATAACCGCCTTCTCGACACTTTATCGCTGAACCTTCGAGACGGTGCGGGTGGGGCGAAGTTTACAACCCCCTCCACTGATGAAGCATCGCGTCTGCTGCGTCTTCAGACATATCAGAGTTTCTACGGCGTCACGCACGGATGGGACAGCAAATATGTACTGCTTGTCAGCGATTACGACATCGAAACCTATCGAGAAGGACTGCAAGATTTGTGGAGCTGGTTGGCACTGCATAGGGATGACCCACACTACAGTTTCCTGGCTACTCAAGATGAGGAATTGGAAGGATTGTCGAGGACTGCCGTCTTACGACTTGCCAATGCTGCGCTGGCAGATATCCCCAACACGCTTGAAGAACCTCAGGTATTGATCAACACCCGCCAGGCCGACGTGGCCGCCCTGGCCGAATGGCGCGAGGAGATGCGCGGGCTTGTCATGGTCATGATGAGTATTCTGCTCCTGTTGGGCCTGGCGGTGGTGCTTTACTTCATCGCCATCGGCATCCGCCGCCAGCAGCGGGAAGCAATCGAGATCCGAGCCATCGAATTGGAATTCGAAGACCCCGACCCCACAGCCCAACGCCGCGCCGAGCTCATCGAACGCTTCGTCGTGGCCCTGCAGGCCACCATCGTCTTCGGCATGTTGCTCGCGTTTGCCGTGGGGATTGTGGTGGTGGTGAGTATTCTCTGAGGCTACCCGATGGTTCAATCCACCACCCCCACCACCTCGATGGTTCGATACCCCAAAACGTAGTTGCGCGTGCTTGTAGTTTACGCGCAGGACCGCGTAGTTTTGCGCCGTTGTTTAGCGCATTTGCGGGCCCTATGTAGCCCCAGGTGATGGCGCGCCGTTGGCGCCGAACCTGGGGATCGATCAAACCATCGAGGCGGTCCGATTTCTCGCGTCCGCACCACCTCGATCTCTCGATCATCGATCCCGGGGTTCTCTTTGGTCACCCCGGGCTACAAAGGGTCGCTTGACTGCGCTCCCTGCGCGTAAACTACAAGCACGCGCAACTACTTTCTCCTCGTCCGAACCATCGAGGCGGTACGATTTCTCGCGTCCGAACCATCGAGATGGTCGAACGCGCCCGCTCCACCGAGATTATTCGCCCTACCACCCAACCTTGCGACACCTCCCGCCGCGGTGGTAATCAAAGCTCGATCGAGCTTTGACCATCCCCCCTCGGCCCAAGCCACCGCCATGACCGACCAGACCGAACAAAACGCCCAGCTGACCCTGGACAGCCTGAACGTCGACGATTATTCGGACCAGACCTTCTATATCGTCGACGGCTCCTCCTATATCTACCGGGCTTTTTTCGCCATTCGCGGGCTGAGTACGGCGTCGGGCTTTCCCACCAACGCCATCTACGGCTTTACGCAGATGATCAAAAAGCTCATCGAAGATGAGGACCCCGACTTTTTGGCCGTGACCTTCGACGCTCACGACGCCGATCAGAAGACCTTCCGAAAGGAGATGTACCCCGAGTATAAGGCCAACCGCAGCAAGATGCCCGACGATCTGCAGGTGCAGGTCCCCTATTTTCGAAAAGTCATCGAGGCCCTCAATATCCCGATCATGGAGCAGGCCGGCGTGGAGGCCGACGACCTGATCGCCACGGCCACCGTCAAAGCCCGCGATATCGGGCTACCCGTATGTATAATCAGCGGCGACAAAGACCTGATGCAGCTCATCGGCGACGACGTCTCCATGGTCGATACCATGCGGGATAAGCGATTTGGCTTCGACGACGTCATCGACCGCTTTCAGGTGCCGCCGGAGAAGGTGAAATACGTGCTCGCCCTGGCCGGCGACAGCTCCGACAATATCCCGGGCGTGCCGGGCATCGGCGAAAAGACCGGGGGCAAGCTGGTCGCCGAATTCGGTGATCTGGAGACCATCTTAGAGAATATCGACGACGTGAGCGGCAAAAAGCGCAAGGAGAATCTTCGCGAATTTGCCGACCAGGCACGACTGAGCCTCGATCTGGTGACCCTCAAGGAAGATTGCCCCATCGAGTTCAATCTGGACCGCCTGAAGCTGGCGCCGCCCAACTTCGAGGCCATGACCTCCCTCTTTCACGAGCTCGAATTCGAGTCCATCCTGAGCGACCTGCACCAATGGTTCAAAAAGCGGGGCTGGATCGACGAAGAGGGCATCAGCGAATTGGAGGACGCCTTCGCCGGTCAGGGGATGACCAGCGCCAAGAGCGACGAGAAGAATTACCGGGCCATCTTCTCTATGGACGAGCTCGAAGAGGTCCTGGCGGCCTGTCGGGACGCCGAATATTTTGCCTTCGATCTGGAGACCACCAGCGTCGATGCCTTAGAGGCCGATATCGTGGGGATGTCCTTTGCCTGGACGCCCGACGAGGCGGTCTACGTGCCCCTTGATCACGACGACGAGGAGGCCCCAGAGCAGCTCGACCTGGAGGCGGTCCTCAAAAAAGTAGCACCCCTTCTGGAGGACGAAGACGCAAAAGTGGTGGCCCAGCACTATAAATACG